>JADZBW010000029.1 GCA_020851885.1 Fimbriimonadaceae bacterium
AGAGCCTCCCATGGCTGGGGAGATGGCTCAACCAGGCGGGCAAGCAAGTCCGGCAACCCCCTCGCCCCGATGACTGGCGGGGAGAGGGGGCAGGGGGTGAGGGGTGAAGGTGCCATCGCAGGGTACAAAGCTACCATGCCAAGGCCATACCAAGCAGGGCTTCCCATGACTGGGAAAATGGCTCAACCAGGCGGACAAGCAAGTCTGGCAACCCCCTCGCCCCGATGAATGGCGGGGAGAGGGGGCAGGGGGTGAGGGGTGAAGGCGCCATCGCAGGGTACAAAGCTACCATGCCAAGGCCACAGCCCAACCGATCGGAAAGTGCGATCCGCGCCGCGCAGCGCGCACGCCAGAATCCTTCGGTCGCCGAGGCGATCGTCTGGACGTTTCTGCGCAACGGCCGCCTGGGTTTCAAGTTTCGTCGAGAATATCCGGTTCTCGACTACCGGCTGGATTTCTATTGCGCGGAGGCTAAATTGGCCGTTGAATTCGATGGCGAGCAGCACGATTCCATGCGGGACGCATTGCGTGACTCCCGCTTGGCTGAACTTGGAATCGAAGTCTTGCGGATTCCCAATCGCACCTTCTTCATGCTCGACGATAGTCCCCGGGTGGATACATTCAATGTGATCCGGAAACGATGCGAAGATCGCACGGGAAGGCTGGGAATCGCGTTAGAACTATGACGGTCGGATGGCCCCTCACCCCCTACCCCCTCTCCCCGCCATTCATCGGGGAGAGGGGAATTCTTGGCCCACCATTCGCGAGGATCAACGTCGTCTTTGGAACCTGGGGCGACCGTCAGGCCCTTCGTCGCTTAGGACGGTGGTCCCGAACAATGCATGCTAACCGTGTCAGGTACTGGATTTCCCTGTGAAAAGCACTGGGGATCTATTTCTGACTCCCAACAATTTATGGAACAAGGAGATTTATGGAGAGCCCTTCCCTGTACAAACCGAAGGCACTGATGCCGATCGCCATTTTCGCAACTACCCTACTGCTCATATCTTGCGGCGGAGGTGGAGGTGGGGGCGGATCCACCGGCGGTTCGTCGGGAGGGTCCACTGGCCTGACGACCGGCAGTACAACCGGTAGTACCACAGGTTCTACCACTGGTTCGACCACCGGCAGTACCACTGGCAGCACTACCGGAAGCACCACGGGTAGCTCTACCGGCAGTACCACTGGCTCCTCAACGGGAAGCACTACTGGTTCGACCACCGGCAGCACGACCGGAAGCACCACGGGTAGCACTACCGGCAGTACCACCGGCTCCACAACGGGAAGCACGACCGGAGGCACCACGGGTGGCGGCGGTTCCGCCAACGGACCTTTGGGCTGTCCGCTGGACTCCTACAATCCAAACTACTGCGAGGAGACCGATCCGAGCACCAGTCAGCCCAATACCGTCCACTGGTGGAATCACTTCCCGCTCAAGATCTACTTCAACACCGCTCCAACCATCCAAGGCCAAGACGCCAATGCCATCGTTATGAACGGCTTCAACGCATGGGGGGTCGTTCCTGGCTTCAATCTCGCCACCACGGTAGGTTCTGCCGGCCAAGCCGACATCGTCATCTCCTATCAGAACTCCGCGACGCAACCTTCCGGCTGGATCGGCCAGGCCAACTGGAGCTATTTCCCGTTCAACAGCCAGGCGACGAGCGGAACCATCACTCTTAAGACCTGGGACTCCATGAGCCTTGCCGAAGTGGTGGACGGCCTACGCCACACCGCCCAACACGAGTTCGGACACATCCTGTTCCTCGGTGGGCACAGCGCTTCCTCTGCAGATTCGATGTTCTGGTCCGGCGCGACCAACCAGTACAAGCCGCTGACCAGCCGAGATCAAAACAGCCTCAACACCACCTACTGCGGATCCTTTGCCGACCGGTCGCCAGGAAGGGCGCCAACGGGCGAGATTCGCTCCCGAACCATCAACGACTAACCTTCCAAAGCAAGAATCCCCGAAGGATTCCCTTCGGGGCTTCTTGCTTCTTCAATCGTCGTTTTCGAGCAGTTCCAGTATCACCCCGAGTTTCTCAGAGCTTGCGACATAGGCGTATCTGCCGCCCGTGTATTCCCCTTTCATCGCCAACGAAATCCCTTCGTCATGGAGAGCGCTCAAAGCCCGAGTCATGGATGGCACCACCACTGCGATGTGCTGGACCCCTTCCCCGTGCCTATCGAGGTGATCCTGCCAAGCGCTCGGCTTTCCGTCCGGTTCAATCAACTCGATCGCCACTTGACCCATATTGAAGAAGCACAGCTTGGCCGTCGCCTCACTTGGCGCACCTCGATAGAAGGTCTGGGCTTGATCGAACCCGGCGGTCACGATGATCGGCGGCTCTTCGACGCCCAGCAGCTTCGACCACTCGGCGCGCGTCCGTTCGATGTTGCGGACGACGATCCCAATTTGGGTGACACGGTCGGTGCCGAAGGCGTTTGCCATGTCGCGAACATACCCGTTTGCTACACTCGTCTCAGGTGCAAGACCAGATCGCATGAGGCCGGACGAAAGTCGAGAGCGGGCAAGGAACCTGATCCTTCGCTACGGGTGGAATACCACCTGCTACCAAATCGTGAATCGCAAGATCGAACATTGGTTCGGCCCTGACTCCGTCGTAGGCTTCGTCGAGAAGCATGGAGTGAGGATCGTGGCCGGTGCGCCGGTATGCACCGAGTCGCGACTTTCAGAAACCCTGGAGTCGTTCGAGGAGTCGGCCAAAGGCCGAGTCTGCTATTTTGGCGCGGAGGAGAGAGTCCGCCAGGCGACGAAGGGAAATCTCCACTATTCGACAGCCATCTTAGGCGCACAACCTGTCTGGTCGCCCGACACCTGGGCGGCCGCGGTGGATGGGGATGCGTCTCTTCGAGCTCAAGTTCACCGGGCGAAAAACAAAGGCGTCACCGTTCGGGAAATGGAAGCCGAAGAGGCTAGTGGCCACCCGCAGCTGCGGAGAGTCCTCGAGGAATGGCTCTCTACCCGAGGACTTCCAACCATGCACTTCTTGGTGGAACCGGAAACGCTCGGGTTCCTTGCCGACCGCAGGATCTTTGCCGCCTTTCGCGGGGACAAGCTGGTGAGCTTTACGACCCTGTGCCCGATTCCCGAACGCAAAGGTTGGCTTA
Organism: Fimbriimonadaceae bacterium; assembly: GCA_020851885.1. GTDB lineage: Bacteria > Armatimonadota > Fimbriimonadia > Fimbriimonadales > Fimbriimonadaceae > 55-13. Next base: position 3,133 of record JADZBW010000029.1, read on the forward strand.
CCGAACAGTTCGTGCGCGGACGGGACGCCCCCAATGGCACGGTTGAAACAACTTTGGACTTTGCCGTTCGCACAATTGGCAGAGAAGGCGCCGAATTCCTGACCATGGGCATGGTTCCACTTTCTCGTGAAGTGGCCACCACTGGCAATGAACCTTGGTGGCTTCGCTTCTGCATTCGCTGGATGCGAGCGCATGGCAAGCGGTTCTACAACTTCGAAGGACTGAACTGGTTCAAACAGAAATTTCATCCGGATCGCTGGGACCCGATCTACGCCATTTCTTCTGAACCTCGCCTCACTCTCCGAACGATGTATGCGATTGCAAGCGCCTTCACGGACATGCCACCTTGGAAGGCCGTCTTGCTGGGTGGATACATGGGGCTGGGCCGTGAAATCCAGAGCCTGCGTGGTCGAAGAAGGCACTAGAGAGGAGTCATGTCGTTCCAATCGTGGCCGATCTTCGCATCGACCTCCACCGGCACGTTCATCGGCAGAGCGTTCTCCATCCCCTTCCGCAGAGGCTGAACCAAAGAATCCTCGCCCTCGCGCAGTTCAAAAACCAGTTCGTCATGGACGTTCAAGAGCATCCGCGTTCCCGTGCCCACCAAGAGCTTTCTGACTTTGATCATCGCCAGCTTGAGCATATCGGCCGCCGTTCCCTGAAGGGGTGCATTCATTGCCGCTCGCTCCGAGGCCTTGCGATCGTTCATCTTCGCGGCATGGATGTCGGGAAAATAGCGGCGACGTCCGAGGAGCGTCCTCGTGAAGCCCTTGGAGCGAGCCTCTTGAATGATCCCATCGGTGAACCCCTTCACCGCGGGGAACCGCTCGTTGTAGGTGCGGATCAACTCCTTCGCTTCTGCCACCGAAAAACCGCCACCCAATTGCTGGGCGAGGCCCCATTCGCTCACTCCGTAAAGCACCGCGTAGTTCAGCATCTTCGCCAGCCTCCGTTGCTCCTTGGTCGCGGGCTGATCACCCAGGCCAAACATGTGCTGGGCGGTAACCGTGTGAACATCCTGATGCTCATCAAATGCTTGCTTGAGGGCGGGCTCCTCGCACATGTGGGCCAGTACCCGAAGCTCGATCTGCGAGTAGTCCAGCGAGAGCAGTTGGTAGCCATCGGCGGAGACAAAAGCCTTGCGAATCCCCCGCCCCATCTCGGTCCGGATCGGAATATTCTGCAGATTGGGATCGTTGGAACTGAGGCGACCCGTCGCCGCGCCAGTCTGGTTATAGGTGGTGTGGATGCGACCGTCCTCCCGAATCAGGCGCTCCAAAGCATCCGCGTAGGTGGACTTGAGTTTGGAGAGCTCCCGCCAGTTAAGCACCTCGGCGGCGATCTCATACTGCGGCGCGATCAAACCAAGCACCTCGGCGCCGGTTGCATATCCGGTCTCGGTCTTCTTGGCGCCGGGAATCTGGAGTTTGTCGAAGAGGATTTTGCCCAGTTGCTTCGGCGAGCCAATGGTGAACTCTTGTCCCGCCAACTCGTGGATATGTCGAGTCAAACGGTCGATCTCGACCTCAAGGGTCTTCGAGAACTCCCGAAGCTGGTCTCGATCAGCTCGAATCCCAAATCGCTCCATCTCATTGAGCACCGGTACCAGCGGCAGTTCGACGTCATTGAGGATCTTTTCCTGTTCCTCCTTCTGAAGCCGGTCCCGCAGCGATTTCTCCAGCAGGAACAGCGCCGCCGCCATGTCTTCCGGCTTGGTGGGCGGCTGAACATCGAGGTATCCCTGAACCAGATCCCGCAGAGCATAGCCCGAATGACCCGGTCGGAGCAGGAATCCCGCAAGCATTGAATCGAATCCGGGGGTTCCAGCAAGGGTGGAATCGATCCTCTTATAGGCCGCCTTCGCATCATGGAGGACCGCTCGCGAAGGATCGGCCTCCAGTAATCTCAGGGCAACCGACTCGCTGCATTCCGCCACATCCAGCCCTTTCGCGACAAACGCCTTTCGCTCCGGGTCGTCGAACAAGTCCCTTGCCGGGGCCGCCGCAAAGTAGATCGCGTAGCGAGATCCCTGGAGGAATTCGTGCAACGCCTCGAAACTGGCTACGCTCCGAAGCCGAGCCTGAACGGATTCCACCTCGACCGCAGCCGACGGTTCTGCGCCAGGGTCGGCGCCCTCCAAGTAGCGGCCAAGCACTTTGTCCGCCCGACGAACCAGGCTCTTGAACTCATAGGCCTCCAGCATCGCCTTGGCATCCTCCATTTGCCGAGTGGTCACCACGAATGGCTTGAAGTCATAGGTCAAGGGAACATGGCGGTCGATCGTTGCCAGGAATTTGCTCACCTTCATCTGGTCGATCACGGGCTCGATTTTCTTCGCGTACTTCGGAGGCACCTCATCGAACCGCTCCAGCATCGCTTCGATGGTAACGAACTTCTGCAGCAGTTCCGCGCCGCCCTTATCGCCAATTCCCGGCACCCCGGGGATGTTGTCGCTGGTATCTCCTTTGATCGCTTTGAAATCCGGAACTTGAGTCGGAGTCACCCCCCAGCGCTCGAAGACCGCGCCCTCATCGTAGATCACGGTTTCGGTCACGCCCGTCCGCATCGTCATCACCGAGATGCACTCATCGACCAGTTGCAGGGCATCCAAATCGCCGGTCACGATGGTCGTCAAGTACCCGTTCTCTTCTCCCAGGCGCGAGACCGTGCCGACGACGTCGTCCGCCTCATATCCCGTCACTTCGATCGAAGGGATGCCCAGGGCGGCAATAAGTTCCCTCGCAATGGGTAATTGCACCCTGAGTTCCTCGGCAGTCTCTTTGCGAGTGCCTTTGTATTCAGCGAACTCGGCATGTCGAAAAGTCTTCCCGGGAGCGTCAAACGCGACGACGATTGCATCTGGCCCGATCTTGTCCAGCAAATTGAAGAGCATCTGCGTGAACCCGTAAAGTGCGTTCGTCGGTCGGCCATCGGCGGTGGATAGGTACCGAGTCGCAAAGAATGCGCGGTACAGCAAGCTGTAACCGTCGATGATGACCAGGCGCCGAGGGTCCATGGACCTAAGTTACCTCCCCCCGGAGCGGGACGTTTGACGCTAGTTTGAGATCGTTGAGAACATCAAGACGGCTCTACTCCGTTGGAAGGATTACCGCGGGAGAAACCCGATGGATTCGAGGAAACGATATGGATCTCAAGACACTGTGGGGCCACCGCCTGACTCACCTCGCCGCAATCGCTTCGATCGCAGGCAGCGCCTACCTCCTTCAACCCTATCGTCCGGTGGTGATTGTGGGAGAGTCGATGTCGCCAACCTATAGGAACAAAGAGATCGCCATTGGATCCACCGACAGGTCCCATCTCAAAGTCGGGGACGTGGTCGTCATCGAAGGCCCCAATGGCACAATCGTGAAACGAATCGCGTTCATGCCGGGAGATTGGGTAGACCGATTCTATTTCGCAACCTACTGGCATTACGACTTCGGTGGGCGGGTGAGGCAACTGAAAATGGCGAACCTTGTTCCTTGGTTGCGGGCGCGCGTTCCCGAAGGCTACGTCTTCGTATTGGGTGACAACGAAGCGGTCTCGACCGATTCGAGGAACTTCGGCGTCTTGCCGGTTTCATCCATCCGTGCCGTGTTGGTGGACTCGAAACCGAAGCTGACCGATCCTGTTCGATAAGCTGATAGGAAATCGATTGAGTAGTAATCGCTCTCGGTACCGTCGTAATTGAGGTCCACCGGGTAAAATAGATTTCCCGAACTTTTCGGGACCGGTGCCACCCATCTTTGTTTGAGGGAGTCCTGCATTGAGCACGATGGTCTATCGTCCACTACGATACGAGCAGATGATGAAGGCCGCTGAGGCCTATGATGTGCGTGCAAGGCGCATGTTTGGAGGAATGGGCGTCTATACAGGCGAACGCATGTTTGCGTTTCTCATTGGCGAAGACATCGGCCTGAAGCTGGCGCCTCTCCACTACGATGAGGCCATGCAGATGCCCGGAGCGGGGCCCTTGCATCCCGATGCTGAATCCGAGCCGATGCGTGAATACGTGAAAATGCCGAAACACGTTTTGGACAACGTCGAGCTCTTCCTCATGTGGGTTGAGCGCAGCGCAGAGTACGTTCGGCAAAAAGCCGTTCAAGGTTAAATCCTTGTGAGCCGAGAACCGACGGGCGACAAAACGGCAAATACCAGCAAGATTCTGCGTTTGTCCTGTATCGGATGCACGGTCATCCCCAGCCTTCTCATCATCTCGGGGCTCTTTTTCATCCGCACTTACGTCAATCGCGTCGGTGACAAACTGCCCGCCGAGCTTGCGAAGCTTCGCGCCCTGGGGATCCCCGTGGATCCGGTCGATCTGAACCCCAAGCCTCCTGTTGCCGATGCGGAAAATGCCGCCCACATCTACAAGTCGATCGGATACCAGTTCGAAGCGCTCAAAGATGACAAGAATTCCAGCGCGCTTCGGGTCGCCTTGGGACGCTATTCGGGCCCGAGAGCCAATCCGGCAGATTTGCCCCTGGTCCTCCAGGCGATGACGAAATTCGCGCCGATCTTCAGTGACGCGGAGAAGCTCCTCAGCAAGCCGAGAGTCGATTACAAGCGCGACTATTCCAAGGGTTTCAATCTCCTCTTCCCGGAATATTCCGAACATCGGCAGCTCACAAAGTGGATGGTCAGCCGAGCGAATGCCCAGATGCAATCGAGCAACCTGGACGGTGCGCTGAAGTCCATTCATGTCGCCTTCCAAATCGGTCAGCATGATGCAGATGAGCCCACCTTGATTGGAGCGCTCGTTTGCATCGCCGAGCATGCGATTGCGTACCGACAGCTCGAGGCTTACCTGACTCAGGTCCGAGACAATCCAGTCCAGCTTGGGAAGGTCAAGAGCATGTTGGCCAGCGTTCAGCCACTGCCCGATCTCAGGCGCTGCTTCGCGGGCGAGTTCGTTCTGGGGCGTGAGTCCTTGAAGTCCATCAACAAAGGGAGCGACCTGGCGGCGATGGCGGGTGACTCCAGCTTAGAAAGAGATTTAGGGAGAATTCCTCTGGGCAATCCCGGCGTCAAGCGGATGTTCG
>JADZBW010000030.1 GCA_020851885.1 Fimbriimonadaceae bacterium
AAAGGACTCAAGCTTCCCTATACGGCGGAGAGAATCACCGCAAGGAAATTGAGTTCTCGCCCGATTCCTGGGATCCCTTCGAAGCAAGTGATTCCACCTGTCAAACGGCTTTCATTGGTGGGCGAGGCAAGTCCGACCGGGACGGCAAATGTTCTTTACGCCTACAATATCGGGTCGCTTCTCAGCGCTTTGCCGACGTGCTATTCCCAGACGGTCTATCTTGCGGACACAAACAACGACGACTATGGCGTCAACGGACTCGACGATCCCTCGTCTTTGGATGACCTGACGCTTCAAAACGGATCGGGATTGCCTTGGCAGAACCTCACCTTCGGTCTGGACATGTCTTCATTTGTATCGTCCTTCTATGTCGAGTGGCGTTGCTGGACGTCCTATGCAACCGGTCGCGGACACAACGTCCAGGCGTTCGACAATGAGTTTGCGTTCTTCGGCGGCCCGCTTAGTCAAAACCCTGGGGTTGGAACTTGGAAGATCACGGTGGGCGTGGCGAGCGCAGGCGTTGTTGCTCCCACGGATAACATCTACGTCGCCCAGCAATTCAGGGTGCCAAACCCCCTCGGCGAAGGGGCCTTTATTACGGACTTAAAGAACGTTTACAATTCTGCGGCGCCTCCTACGATCGGATCCAGCGAGAATTACTTCTGGTATGACTGGGATGATCTCAACGGCATCTATGCCGAAGATGAAATCGATACGTTCGATGAAGGCACCTACGCCAATCTCTTATTCGGCCTGACAACCAGTGGCACCGTAGACAATCTGAATCCGTTTGCCTACACTATCACCACCGGCTCGTATGTCTCAGGAGAACTGATCGACACTTGGTTTAGCGACAATACTAGGCTCGTTGGCACGGCTGCTTGGAACACCCAAAGGGGCGTCGATCCTTACCAGATCGTGTTCGATGGATTGGCCCAGTCAACAAGTGTTACGAGCTTGAGAATCTCCGTCGAGGGATCGGGGTCGATGGCCGGCGGAACCATGCGTGTGTATCTCTTCAACATGTTGACCAACGCATACGACCTCGTGGACACTCAGCCTGTTTCATCGACAGATGCGCTATCTGAAGTGACGATCACGAGCAATCCGGCCAAGTATGTCAACTCGACGACTCGCAGGATGAAGGCGAAGATTTCGGTCAGCCCACCACCCACTGGTTCGAAGAGTTGGAACTATCGAATCGACAAACTGGGTTGGACGATCATTCGTCCCTAACGGGCCTTGGGAATGAGAGCCCTGAGCAAATTGCTCAGGGCTTTTTCATGTCAGACCTGTTTTCCACCAATCTCAGTCGTTTTCCACCAAGGAGATGGTCCAGGCATAAATTGCAGGAATTCCGCTTGGAGAGTTAGGTTCAATCTTCAAGAATTTATCCCCAACTTTCAGTTCTTTTCCACAATCTATTGCGACTGGAGCGAAGGCGATATAAAGTCTTGTCGTGCCCCGAAAGGAGCGCAACAAAGCGAAAGACTTCCACCGATGAGGGAAGGCCGAAGGGATCCGCAAGGCACCCAATCGAGCCGACCTCGACCTTAGGTAGTTGGACGCGAACTTCGAACCCGCAAGGGTTTGAAGAGTTGGTGGAGGCTTCGGCCAAGACCGACGAAACCGGATCCGCAAGGATCCAAAAGCGATGGCCAGCCATCCAATGGCCGGAAGCGAAGAAGGCCTCCGCAAGGAGATTTTCGGAGCCAAGGTCGACCGAGGCGGGCCGTTCGCGAACTCGAAGCTCGAAAGGGCTTGGAGAGTTGGTGGAGGCTTCGGCCAAGACCGACAAAACCGGATTCGCAAGGATCCAAACTGCAATAGCCAGCCATCCAATGGCCGGAAGCGATGAAGAACTCCGCGAGGGGGGCTTTGGAGCCAAGGTCGACCGGGGCAGGCTGTTCGCAAACTCGAAGCTCGAAAGAGCTTGGAGAGTTGGTGAAGGCTTAGGCGGACACTGACACACCTGGATCCGAACGGATCCGAAAGCGATGGCCAGCCATCCAATGGCCGGAAGCGATGAAGACCTCCGCAAGGAGATATTCGGAGCCAAGGTCGACCGAGGCAGGCCGATCGCGCGGAGATCGAAAGGTCCCCGCAAAAGCGCGAAGGGTCGGCTCCGGCCGACCAGTCGCGGCAGAGTTCTCGCAAGGGAACTCGAACCGGCCCAAAAGGCCGAAGAGAGGGCTTCGGGCAATTTGCCCGCGGCCCTTTTCTATTGCGTGGCAGCGAGGTCTGCCTAACGCTGACCACCGAATTACTCGCCAATCCGGGCAGCGAGAGCGATAGAATGGAGCTAGGTTGCTGGGCATTGCCAGAGGATTGGTGTGGATCGTTTGCGGCGCCGCGGTCGTGGCGGCGTTGATCATTGGATTTCGACTCTTCGACCCAAATTCCATGACGCCTGTCCCAAATGGACGCGATGAACGTTTGACTGGCGACTGGTATGTCGAGCGCTTTGGAATACAGCGACACTACGTCTTCGAACCCAATGGCACTGGCGAAATCTGGTCGGAAGGCGTGCTTTCACGTAAGTTCACGTGGGGCACCTATGGCGACGAGTTCGTGATGAAATTCAGGGGAAATGACGTGTGGCAAGTCAACTCCTACCACTTCCAGTTGCAGCAAGGAGGGAAGGATTTGAACCTCGAAGCGGACAGGAACTCAAACGGCTTTTCGTTCAAGATGCACCGCGCGGCACCGGTTAATGCCAGGATCCCCTAAGTGATTCCCTTGGACCTGGACCTCTTGCCGCGCTTAAGGGGCAAGGTTCTGGTTTTGACGGGAGCAGGCATTTCCGTCGCCAGTGGAATCAGCCTTTTTCGGGGCGACGGTCTGCCGCGAGGCGGCTGAAGTTGCACTGCCCAGGATTTTCAAGACACTCGATTAGCCACTTTCAAGGATGGCTCGGATGTACTCGGCTCGAAGTCGACCAGATCTGGCCTCATCGCTTGAAGCGTGCAGTTCCAGGTGCGTGAGCTGCGCATCCACGTCCCGTGGATGAAAGCCGAATCCATCGATCTCGGCCAGGGCTGCCCATCGAGCCCAGGCAAAGACCCTTAGGGAATCCGCCAACGACAAGCTTCGGGAACTCAAAGCGAAATCGCGTACCTGATGCGCTCGTTGGATGAGCAAGGGTCTTGGTATCGACGATCTAGCTTCACGCTCTTCCTTCAAGAGGTACTCCGTAGCTCCAATGAACTCAACAAGGATCCCGCTGACGATGGAAACCTGAACGAAAGCGCCGACGGCTCGGCTGCTTTCACCAAAGAGACCCCGGGCGACGATGCCCTGCGCGGCCAGCGCTTTGAGTACCGACGGAAGTCGTTTCGATTGCGCAAGCCCAATCAGATGGAACATCGCCGAGAGTCGTTGGCCTTTGCCAGTGTTATAGGGTGAGGCGGCAAGAAATCCGTACGAAGACGAGTAAGCGAACTCAAGCGAGCGGCCCATCTCCTGCAAACAACTCGTCGACAGGAGTTGGGCGGTCTGGGCGGACCATCCCGCGGTGACCGCTTGAATCCGCAAGTGGTCTTCCTCATTGACCATGACGCTCAGAGACCGCTCTTCGTTGAGCATCAATGCGCGGCCCGGCTTACTCCATTCAAAATCAGGAGAGGCCAATCGGCAGCCAATCAGATACTCGCGTTCCGCCGAAGTGATGTGCCGATGGATGCTGAATTCAAAACGGGAATTGCGCGTTGCGTGGATGACTTCCTTGAGGACCTGCTGCAGCTCTTCCTGATTGGCGGTTTGTGGAAATCGATGACCTTGAAGGTTTCTCAGATAGCGGGAGCGTGTGCTGAGGACGACGTCGGCGTGTGGAGCATCGCGATCCAGCCATGCGGGAGTAGGCATGGACCGCAAAACCAGACGTTTCCAAGCCTCGCCGTCGGCCAATGCCCTCATGGCTTGATTGTGGCACCCTTGAGTTCGGTTAGCGTATGCCCTTGATCGTGCGGTAGACGTAAGCCAAGACTTCGGCTACCGGTTGAAACAGCTCCTTGGGCACCGCATCGCCGATCTCGCATTTCTTGTAGAGCGCCCGGGCCAACGGTGGATTTGGAACGATCGGTACCTTGCTTTCGCTGGCAAATTCCCTGATCTTCGCCGCGAGGAAGTCCGCACCCTTGGCCACGACCACTGGCGCCGCATGCTTGTCGCGTTCATAGCTGATCGCGACCGCATAGTGGGTTGGGTTGGTGATAATGACGTCCGCCGTTTGAACGGCCTGCTTCATGCGACCACGACTGAGCTGACGCCGACGCCGATGCTGGGCCGCCTTGAGTTCAGGCGAGGTTTCGGCATCCTTCATTTCCTGCTTGAGTTCTTCTTTGGTCATCTTCAGCTGCTTGTCGACCTGCTTGCGCTGGAAGAAGTAGTCCACCGCGGCAAGGATTAGCCAAGAGATGCCGACTTTGATCGCGATCGCTCTCAGCAAACCGCCTACTGCCGCCATCGAGCCCTGGGGGGTCAGCCATGACAGGCCCATCAACAGGTCCCAGTGATTGGATATCTCCGACCAAACGAGGTAACCGAAGAGTCCCGACTTGAGTGTTGCTTTGGCGGCATCGAAGATGGCCCTGGAACTGAGCAATCGCTTGAATCCCTCAAGTGGATTGAGCTTGGAGAACGTCGGATTGAGGGATTCGCCGCTGAGGACGAAGCCAACTTGCGCAAAATTTGAGGCGACGCCAACCGCCATGATTGTGAACACGAGCATCGCGAGGCCGGGAAGTGCGGGACCCAGCATTCTCATGCAGTGGTTGGCCATGCTCGCCATATTCAAATCAGAGGGGAGATCCCTCATGCTGGAGCTCATTCCGGACATAAATCCGGTGCCCATCGTGCCAATTGCGGCGGGGAGGACCAAGACCGCGGCCAGCAAGACCAATGCCCCCGTCAAGTCCATGGACTTGGCGACGGTGCCCTTGCGGCGCGCATCGCGACGTCTACGAGGTGTTGCGTCCTCTGTCTTTTCCTGTCCGCCCTGTTCAGCCAATTAGTGGCCTCCAAAGATGTGGAGCAGGGAAGTCAGGCC
>JADZBW010000031.1 GCA_020851885.1 Fimbriimonadaceae bacterium
CGGTACAATAAAGAGAAGCCGGCTGAAGAAACGAGGGTGGTCAGAACAACAGACAGCCCCAATTGCACGGGAGCTTGCGGGTGGTTAGCGACTGTCGTCAACGACACAATCGTCGACCTGAAGCCAGCGGCGGACTATTCCTGCCAGGAATACAACCCTCGGGGTTGTCTGCGCGGGATGTCCATGACCCACTTGATCTACGGTCCCGATCGGATCCACACCCCCCTGATCCGAGAAGGGGCCAGAGGGGAGGGTAAATGGCGCTCCGTTACGTGGGATGAAGCTCTCGATCATGTTGCCGGCAAGATGAAGAAGATCTCCGAGGAGTCTGGCCCCGAGAGCATGCTCTTGTTCAATCAGGTGGTCGGCACCGGCTATGTTCAGAAGGGCGCCCAGGTTAGGATGGCTGCTCTCCTCGGCATGTCCTTTGCCACTGCCTACGACTTCAATGGCGATATCTCGATGGGGTTCACCCACACCGTTGGAATCGACTGCGTCGAGTGCGAAACCAAGAGCTGGGGACATTGCAAGACCGCCATTCTATGGTCGAGCAACGTCTTTCAAACCCGTATCCCGGACGCCAAGTTTCTCACGACCTACGCCAAGCAGCGCAATAACTGCGAGATCATTTCGATCGATCCACGCTGCAGCCAGACGGCCAAGGGAGCGGACCAGTGGCTACCGATCAACCCGGGGACCGACGCTGCCCTGGCACTCTCCATGTGCCAGGTCATCATGGAAGCCCAATTGGTCGATTGGGGATTCCTCCAGAAATTCTCCGACTGCCCCACCCTCATCAGAGAGGACAACGGCATGCGCCTGCGGGCATCGGACGTCGGCCAAGGCTCGGACGCGGAGTTCATGGTCTGGGACGAGATTTCAGACAGCCTCTTCAAGCTGCCAATGGACTCGCTCGCGTTGCCAGAAAATGTGCGCTTCGCCTTTCATGGCGCGCGCACGATCAAGTTGGCGGACGGATCTGAGGTGACGGTCACCCCAGTTTTCCAACACCTGGAGGACGTGGTGATGCGCCAAGAGTACGCTCCGGAGAACGTCGAACGCATCACCGATATCCCCGCCAAAACCATCCGGGATCTTGCCATTCGGTACGCAACGGAACGTCCCAGTTCGATTGTCATCGGTATGGGCGTCAACCACCGATTGCATGGCGACCTGACCATCCGCGCCATCCTCCTCCTTTCATCGTTGGTTGGAGCCCATGGCAAGCCTGGCGAATCGGTCTCTATCTATTCCGGGCAACACCACTTCCGACTCGATGTTTCGAGTTTCTGGTTCCCAGAAGGCAAGCGCCCGAATGGTGTGCCGATGCACTACTTCGTTCTCGGCAAACCGACCGAGACGATCAATCCGAAGATCAAATTCCCAAAGAATGGGTTCAAGGCGCTATTTGTCTCTCATGCCAACCCATTGGTCACGGAATTCAGTGGGCCGCTGAAAGAGGCCATCGACAAACTCGAGCTCTTCGTCGCGATCGACTTCTCGATGTCCCCAACTTGCGAATACGCCGATGTCGTCTTGCCAGCGCCCACGTTCTGGGAGAAGGTGGACCTCGTCGGCACGAGCTGCCATCCCTATTTGCAGATGCAGCAAGAAGTGGTTCGACCCCAGTACGACAGTCGAACGGAGATGTGGATGGTTCGGGAGTTGGTCAAACGGATCGATCCGAGCCTTAACAAGTACTTCGATCTCACCGAGAACGATGCGATCGACATGATGCTGAAAGCCGGCGGAAAGGAGGTCGAAGGGATCACTCTGGACCAACTCCAGAAAGGTCCGGTTCGGCTCAAGGTCCATGATCCCGAATGTGGACTCGATGAGCAGTTCCATGAGGACAAGCTCTTTCCGCCGAGAGCCTACCCATTCCCGGAGGGCGCCCAGCGAGAATTCCTCAAGACCGGACGCATGGAATTCTTTAAGGAAGAAGAGGTGTTCCGAAAGATGGGTGAAAGCGTTCCCATCTTCAAGTGGGCGTTCGAGCACTTACCGGAAGAGCAGCAGAAACAGCCCCTCTCCATTGTGACCCCGCACTCTAAGTGGCGCGTTCACTCGACTCACAGCAACAACCCATTCCTGCTCAACGTCAACCGCAAACCGGTGATCGAGATCAACCCTAGGGATGCTGTGGTCAGGGGGATCCAAGATGGCGATCCCGTGGAAGTGTTCAACGATAACGGTTCTTACAAGCTTTGGGCACTGATTACCGAGACGATCAAGCCAGGGGTAGTTTGCGTCGATCACGGCTGGTGGGATCGGTACCTCGGGGGTGGGAAATACCACAGCGTCCACACCCACCAAAAGGTCAAGGCAACCCACGAGAACTACTATCTCCCCGCGGTCTATGCCCCTGGCCAACACTGGAAGGACACCAGGGTCGATGTAAGGAAGGTGAAAGGCTAATGGCTCGAATGTCGATGCTGATCGACCTGACGCGCTGCATCGGATGCGATGCCTGCACGTTGGCGTGCAAGCAAGAGAACGGAACTCCGATGGACACGTTCTTCGCTCGCGTCCTAAATGTCGAAGTTGGGACCTATCCAAACGTCAAGCGGGTCTATATTCCGGTCCTGTGCAACCATTGCGACGACGCTCCATGCCTCAAGGCCTGCCCCAATAAGGCAATTGTGCGCCGTCAAGATGGCATTGTCTTGATCGATCAAGACCGCTGTCGGGGCACCGGAGCATGTGTTTCGTCCTGTCCCTACGGCAATATCATTCTCTCCGAGGCGGATAACTGGTATCTCGATCCCGGTGAAGCTTACGAAGAGAAATACGTCAAACCACGGCTAGCGAAGGGAGTTGCCCGAAAGTGCACCTACTGCGCTCACCGTGTCGACGAAGGACTCAAGCCGGCGTGCGTCGTCGCTTGCCCGACGACCGCGCGTATCTTCGGCGATTTGGATGATCCCGAGAGCGACGTCTCCACCTACATTGAAGAGCAGAAGGAGAAAACGGGCCGACATCCGTTCCACCTGCTGCCCCAGGCGGGCACGAAGCCGGCTGGATGCTACTTGGGCACGATGTCGAGCCAAACGGTCAAGACAACGGGTCAGGCAGCTAGCCCGGACGATCCGACCAAGGCTCCGTTGAACAAAGCGGCCGTTTCAGCAAAAGGAGGCGAATGATGGCTAGGTATATCTGGATTCTCGTCGGACTCGTCCTATCGATGGCCACTTGCCTGGCGCAGTCCGGTGATCCATCGGCGGGGAAGGATCTGTTCTCGACCTCCAATTGCATGGGATGCCATGGGCAGACCGCAATGGGTGGTTTGGGCCCGCCAATCGCAAAAACAAAGCTCAGTTTTGAGGAATTCCTCAAGACGGTGCGGGAAGGCAAGGGAATGATGCCCGCGACCCCATCGGCGGACATGTCCGACGACCAGGTTCGCTCGCTACATACCGAACTCCAATCAAAGCCTTGGATTCCTGAAGAGATCCCCATCGCCTACAAAGTCGGTCAGTTTTTGACGACAAAGAACGTGTCCAAGGTCTTCTTGGGCGTGTTTCTCTTTGCATTCATCTTCGCGATTCGCGGACTGGCCTTCTGGTTCCGCGCGGCTGGATTCGCTTCCTTGTGGCCAAGACTCGTCAAGATGGGGATTGGAAAGGCGATCGGGATAACGATCAAATCGTTCATTGTCGACGGTTTCCTCGTGCGTTCACTTTGGCGAAACAACAAGTCGCGCTGGTTCATGCACGGGTTGATGCTCTACGGATTCTGCGGGCTCCTTACCGCCGACATTTTGATTTCGATCTTGAATCCAACGCGAAGCCAATTGCCGCTCTCAGATCCACTGAAGCTCCTGCCTCTGTTGTCTGGTTTGGCGGTGCTCATCGGAGTCAGCTTCGTCATGGTTCGGTATCGAAAGGACAACTATATCGACAACGGCCTGACCTTGGGGCGCGACTTCCTCTTCGTGAACCTGCTGTTCCACACGATCGTCAGTGGATTCTTAACGATCCTACTGAAGCGACTCGGGATTCACGACTGGGTCATGACGGTCTACCTGTATCACCTTGCATCGATCACCCTGCTCATCGCCACTTCTCCTTTCACGCGCTTCCAGCATATGTGGGTAGTGCCCATCATGGCGGCGATGACCCGCCTCACCGAGGCCGTCACCGTTTCCGGAATCGATATCGGTTTTCAGCGGGAACCATCGCCAGGTCGGCACCACAAGTCGGAGCGCATCGCCAAGAACGTAATGGAGCAACTCGGATCGGAATATGACGGGCCAGTTTGCCTCCGCTATTACCCATAGGAAGCCATGAAACGAATCGATCAACAAAAGCAAGTCGACGTTGCCTCACCAGAGAGACGGAAGATCCTCGGGTTTGCGGTGGCGGCCATCAACCTCGCCTTGATCTCGGCGATTATCGGTCCCGTCATCGGGTTCGTTACTTCTCCCATGAGAAGGAAGAAGAAGGGACAGTGGGTCTCGATCCTCGACGAAAACCTTCTTGCCAAGGGCGAGGTCCAAGAAGTCAATTTCTCATTGCGAATCAAGGACGGATACCAGGTGGTCGACCGAAAGTACACGCTGTACCTAAGTCGCTCCCAGGAAGGGGTGGTGTGCATCGATCCTGCTTGCACCCATCTTGGATGTCGAGTCCGATTTCAGTCCGATAAACATCGATTTGTGTGCCCTTGCCACGGCGGTGTCTTTTCAGAAGACGGGAAGGTCGTTTCGGGCCCTCCGCCAAAGCCATTGGAGCGGCACAAAGTTAAAGTGGAATCCGGGAAGATCTGGATCTACAAGGAAACGTAAGGCATGGCAAAAACGCTAATTCCCGATGAAAAGGAGAGGACGCTTTCTCCAGAAGTGCCCGCCGATCTGCCGCGCGTCCACGAGTCCAAGGAAGAGGAACTCATAGTTGGAAGGCCAAGTCTCTCGGACTGGTTGGATTTGCGCTTGGGTTGGTACGGTTTTGTTCGCAAGAACCTGGATGAACCTATGCCTCCCGGTGTAGGTTGGTGGCAGACGCTTGGAAACCTTCTTCTGACGCTGATCATGTTCCAGTTCGTAACTGGTTTCGCACTCGCGATGTTCTACACTCCCAGCCCGGAGGGCGCCCACGCGAGCGTCAAGCACATCACCTTCGAGGTCCCGTTGGGATCATTTGTTCGCGGCTTGCACGTCTGGGGCTCGACCATCATCGTGATTTCGGTCGTTCTTCATACGCTCAGGGTCTTTTTCTGGGGCTCGTACAAGAAGCCGCGAGAGTTGACTTGGCTGGTTGGCGTCCTCATTTTTCAGGTTATATTGGGATTCTCCTTTACCGGCTACCTGTTGCCGTGGGATCAAAAGGCATATTGGGCGACCGTCGTTGGAACGCGTATTGCCGGCACCATCCCGGTCATCGGAAATGATCTCCTCGTTTTGGTCCGTGGGAGTCAGGAAGTCGGCGCCCTCACCCTGACGCGGTTCTTCTCCGTACACGTGATGCTGTTGCCAGCCTTGCTGATGGGATTGATGGGACTGCATCTGCTGTTGGTTAGGCGGCATCACATCGCCGGGCCGGTCAACCCTCAAAAGGGTCCGCCCGTGCCGTTCTATCCCAATCAGCTGTTCAAGGACGCCGTCGTGCTCTTGGTGGGAGTTGGATTGGTGATCTACCTTGCGATCGGTTTTCCACCGGCGCTAGAGGCGATTGCCGATCCTACGGGAACCGACTTCTCGCCGCGACCTGAGTGGTACTTCCTTGGATTGTATGAGCTCCTGAAGGTGATGCCCGCGGGCTACGAGATCGTTGCCACTGGGATTATCCCCGGCTTGGTGACGATTGGGATGTTCGCCCTCCCGTGGCTCGATCGGTCGAAGTCGCGGCATCCTGCCAAACGTCAGTGGATCATCGTCACTGGCATGGTTGTCATTCTCTTGATCGGGTTGATGACCCTCAAGGGAATCCTCGAAACGCCTCCCGAACACAAGGCTGCTCCTCCGATTAGTCGAGCCAGATCCGCTCCGTTGCATGGCGACGTTGCCATGAACCGCTGAGCTGACGTTTGCCGGGAAAATAGGGTCCGCCGATTCCATCGGTGGACCCTATCCTTTGAGCCGGGTCGAATTGACCCGTGTCGATATGACCTGCGTCATGGGAAAAAAACGATCCGGCGCAGGATAATGGGGGTATGGCAGAACGCAACTTGGCCAATCGCATCCTCCTAATGAACACGCTGGCATTTACCGCGTGCTTTGCCGTTTGGACGATGTACGGGGTTCTGATCACCTTCTTGGTGGACAACCGTGTTCTACAGATCGACAAGGCTCAGATCGGTTGGTTGATTGGCGTGCCAGTCCTAACTGGTTCGCTGATGCGCTTGCCAATTGGCATGCTTACCGAGAAGTATGGAGGTAAGCCGGTCTATATCGGCGTGATGTTGTTTGCCGCCATATCCGTCTACCTAACTAGCTTTGCGAACTCCTTTACCGGGTTTCTGATCGGAGGTCTCTGTTTCGGTATGAGCGGCGCCGCCTTCGCCGTTGGTATCGCCTTCTCGTCGAAGTGGTTTCCCAGAGAACGCCAGGGTACGGCGCTAGGGATCTTCGGAATGGGAAATGCCGGATCGGCGATGACGACGCTTCTGGCGCCAACCCTGCTGGCCAAATTCACAAACGGTGCGAAAGACCTCGAAGGATGGCGAACGCTGCCTCAGGTTTATGCCTACATGTTGTTGGCAATGACCGTGCTTTTCGCGATCACGACGGTGAACAGGCGCGATCCAGATGAGGCGGTGCGTTCCACGCGCGAACTTCTCAAACCCTTGAAGGACATTCGCGTTTGGCGTTTTGGACTCTACTACTTCCTCGTGTTTGGTGCTTTTGTCGCTCTTTCGCAGTGGCTTGTGCCCTACTACCTCAACGTCTACGGGATGAGCCTGGCCGTGGCCGGCGTTCTCGCTTCTTCGTTCAGCTTCCCATCCGGCGTCATTCGAGCGCTTGGGGGATGGGCTTCCGACAAGTACGGCGCTCGCTCTACCATGTACTGGGTGTTGGGCTCGTGCGCGATCTTGTTCCTGTTCTTGGTGGCTCCTCGCATGGACATTCGGTCGCCGGGTGAAGGGATCATGGCCGATCGAGCGGGAACCGTCACCGACGTTCAGCCGGGTCAGGTAACCGTTGGCGAAAAGGTCTATTCTCTGAAGGTCGCGCCGTCGACACCGGACGATTCGAAAATGGAAGGCGCGCTGATTTGGCCCACTTTCCAATCATGGCAAGAGCCCGCGGTGGTTCCTGGACAGGCGATCAAGAAGAAGGAACTTGTTGCTCGCGGCGTCACCCATGTTTTCTTTCAGGCAAACGTCTGGGTCTTCACCGTCCTGGTCTTCCTGGCCGGCATCATGATGGGAGTCGGCAAGGCCGCCGTGTATAAGCACATTCCTGAGTATTTCCCGCACGACGTCGGCGTGGTAGGTGGGATCGTCGGCGTCATCGGCGGCCTTGGAGGCTTTGTTTGTCCCATCCTGTTCGGATATCTCCTCAAGTTGACGGGACTCTGGACCACATGTTGGCTTTTCCTCGGAATCTTGAGCATCGTGTGCCTCATTTGGATGCACTTGGTCATCTCGCGGATGAGCAAGAACCAGCCAATGGAAACGGAGGCAAAGTCTGGACGATAGTCTCATCTGCCCACTTCATGGGGACGCCAAGATGGCTTGAACGTCAGTGAAGCAAGGATTCACTTAGAGCGTCAGGATTGACGATCGTGATGTTCTGATTCCTGGTTGTCACAAGCCCTTCCTTCTGCCATCGGCTCATCACCCGGATCGTCGTCTCCACCGTAGTGCCTGCCATCTCCGAGATATCCTGGCGAGTCAAAGGAACTTCGATATGCATCCCTTCCTCTGTTTCGGTCCCGTAGGACTGAACCAGAATGAGGAGGGTGGCGGCAATTCTCTGTTCGACCTTGCCCGTAGACATTCGGGACATCATTTCATGCGCCTTTCGAAGCCTGGGACTGATCGAACGGACCATCTGATCTTTGAACTGGTTGCTTTCTTCGTAAGTTGTGCGAATGATGTCGGCGGGAAGCTTGAGGTACCAGCAGTTGGTCACCGCCGTCGCGGTAAGGGGAAAGATTCCACCCTCGATCGAAGCAAGCAGGCCGAAAACCTGTCCGGGCCCAAGGAGTTCGACGGCGACTTCCATTCCTTGCGGAGTTGAACGGGTCATCTTGACGAACCCGACGCCGGCGATGGCCGCAATCTGGGCGGGTGTGCCTGCCCTCCAAATGGACTCTCCCCTCTCGGCGAAGGCCATAAAGGATCGTTCCGCCAGCGCTTGGCGTTGGTTCGAGGTGACGGCATTGAAAAGCGAACATGCCTCGATCACGGAGATGTTGGATGGTCGATCGGGAAGCAAGGTATGGGAATGAGGCATCAGGTTTGGCCTATTTAGCATAGTACACCTTGCTCATCCGACGCACGAAGAGTATCGAAAGGATGTGGCCGGCCCAAAGGACCAGACCAATCAGCTCGACGAATCCAGTGAAACCCATTGGCAGGAACGCACGCGGCGTGTAGTCGGTCCCGATCTCAAGGATAACCCTCGCTGCATTTCCAACGTTGAGGAGCCAGAAAGTCGCTTGCAGGCTGTTGAGGAGATGGTCCTGCCGAGAATTTAGCATCGCCACGACGTGCATCCCAACGCCAATGATCATCTGAGAAATGAAACCGACGGTC
>JADZBW010000032.1 GCA_020851885.1 Fimbriimonadaceae bacterium
ATGCGGAGGGTGTCTTCGTCGAAACGCTTTCTCTCGATCCCCTAACGGAGGGATTCTATTGGATTCGATGCCGGTCGGGCAAAGTGGATCAGGGTGGCTACCTCAATGTCTCCAGGATCGGTTTGGTAACCAAGTCAGGCCAGTCCAAAGCGACTGCCTATACCACAGACCTTGAAACTGGCATGCCCGTGGAGAACGCTGCCGTTGCCCTTAGCGATGGCAAGAATCTGAAGCAAGTCGGAATGACGAGCCCAGATGGAACTCTCAACTTCGGAGTTCCGTCCGGAGAGAAGCAGTTGGTTGTTGCCAAGAAAGGCGATTCGGTGGCCGTCGTCAACTTCTACGGAAACGGTGAGGACGAGGAGAATGGCGACGGAAAGATTTTCGTCTACTCGGATCGCCCAATCTACAAGCCAGGTGACCTCGTTCAATTCAAAGGAATCGCCCGCAAACTCGTGGGTAACGACTTCCAAGTGCCACGGGAAGGCACGATGAATGCCGAGTTGCGAGATCCCGACGACAATCTCGTTCAGACATTCACTTTGCCCTTGTCGACGCGAGGGACCTTCAACGGTAAGTTCACCACAAACAAAGAATCGAAGCCCGGTCTCTACACGCTGTTGGTTTCGGGCCCCGGGGGCGAAGGACGGTTGGATGTGGACATCGCCTCCTACCGAAAGCCCGAGTTCGAGATCACCGTTAAGCCGATCGAGAAGTTCTATGTCTTTGGTCAGAAGGCCAAAGTGCGGGTTAAGTGCGAGTACTACTTCGGCGGCCCCGTTGTTGGTGCAAATGTCGATGCCTACGTGAGCCGTGCTCCAGATTGGTCTTGGACGGATGAGGACGGGACGGTCTACGCGGATGAGTCCGGCTCCGGCGAGGGTGTCCAGGACTTCCAAGTCACGACCGACGACAATGGCGAAGCCATCATCGAATTCGACACCAAACGCCCCGAACGTCAGGAGTATGGATCCGAAACGGACTACCTCTATTCCGTCCTGGTCAGCGCCAGTGAAGACGAGAAGTACTTCGAGGGCACGGGCAGCGTCCGCGTCACTCGGGGCACTTTCAGCACATCTGTCGACACATCGGAATACATTGGCCAGATCGGACAGCCGGTCGACGTCACGGTGAAAGCAGAGTCGAATGAAGACGGCAAGCCGCTTGCCGGTAAGGCGGTTCGCATCGTGGCAGGCGAAGAGAACTGGACGATGAACAAGGTCAGCTTCGAGCCTTTGGAGACGATCGAAGCCACGACGGGGCCTGATGGCTCCGCGAAAATCTCCTATACGCCCAAGAAAGCGGGAAGCCTGGTCTTCAAAACCCATGCCGTCGATGAGCTTAAGAACGAAATTGAATCCTCGGGTTATTTGTACGTGGAGGGCGCAGGTGTGCCCGCCCGGCCCGGTGGAAAGCTCATGGTCACCTTGGATAAGCCCAAATATGAGATTGGGCAGACCGCCAAGGTCCTGATCCAGACGGATAAGCCCGGTGGATTTGGGCTCTTGACCGTCGAAGCGGACGACGTCCTTTACCAGCGAGTCATCAACCTAACCCAGACGGTCACGATCGCCTCGATGCCGGTGGAGAAGTCATTCGGCCCCAATGCTCAAGTGTCGGTGGCCTACATTAAGGACAAGCAGTTCTATGAAGCCAGCCAGGAGATGATCCTTAAGCTGAGCGAGCAGAAGTTGAAGGTCGGATTGACTCCCGACCGGGAAAAGGTCCAGCCCGGAGAAACGGTGACGTACACCGTGTCTACCAAAGATCAGGCCAATCAGCCCGTTTCCGCCGATGTGTCCCTGGGGGTCGTGGATGAGTCCATCTATGCGATCAAAGCAGATCAGACAAACATCTTCACGGGGTTCTTCCCGAGACGGACGATCCTCGTGCAGACAAACTACTCGTTCCCCGAGATCTATCTCGACGGTGGTGACAAGGGTGGCGGCAATATCCCGATCCGCTCCAAGTTCCTCGATACGGCATTCTGGCAGCCCACCGTCCAAACCGATGCCAATGGCGTTGCGAAAGTGAGCGTCACCCTGCCCGATAACCTAACGACATGGCGAGCAACCGCCGTCGCGGTTACGGACAAGACCGCCGTAGGCATTGGGACCAAGGAGATCGTCGCGAGCAAGCCGCTGATGATTCGCCTGCAGACCCCGGCATATCTGGTTGTTCAGGACGAACAGCGAATCTCGGCCATCGTCCAGAACGACACCGGCCAGGCAGCGGAAGTCAAAGTCAGGCTGCAAATCAAGGGCCTCAAGCTCGATGGAGACCCAACCCAAACGGTCCGTGTGGAACCTGGAAAACCGGCAACCGTCGAGTGGAGGGCAACTGCCGACGTGACGGGAACGGCCGAGGTCGTTGCCACGGCGGAAATCGCCAACGGCGCCACCGACGGCGTCAAGCACTCGTTTGAAGTGAAGCCCCATGGCCGTGAATTCCAGGAAGTTCAGGCCGGTCTGATCAAAGGCCAAGCGAGTTTCGACGTGACGGTTCGCGACGGCGCCGATGCAAACACCGGCCGACTCGTGCTCAACCTCAGCCCTTCGATTGCCACGACACTGGTGCAGTCGCTGGATGGCCTGGTTCAATTCCCCTATGGCTGCGTCGAGCAGACGATGAGCCGGTTCCTTCCGGCCATCTTGGTCGATCGGACGATCAGAGAGACCGGGCTATCGCGCCCTGAATTGACCGCGAAGGTCCCGGCGATCGCCGCCGACGGTCTGACGCGCCTCGCCCGAATGCAGCACGGTGACGGAGGCTGGGGATGGTGGGAATACGATGAATCCGATCCCTTTATGACGGCCCTGGTCCTCGATGGCCTTCAGCGAGCCAAGGCAGCCGGATTCAAGATCAACGAGAGCATGCTCAAACGGGGGCTCGACTGGGCGGCCAAGCGTTTCGATGCAGAAGCAGGGAAGAACGATTCTCGGAGAGATCGTGTCTACCTTTGCTACTCGCTTGCGGCAAACGGTCGAATCGACATCGCGAAGAAGGCGTTCAAGTTCGACTTCAAATTGGCTGGCGCACCCGATCTCGCGCTCGCGGCGATGACTGCCCATTTGCTGGGACCGGACTATGCGGACCAGATGGTCGCCCTGGTTGGGCAGCTGAAATCCATTGCCGTGGTGACACCACAGACGGCAAGATGGAAGGAAGAGCCCTATGCCTGGGGGCAGGAAAGCACCGCACTCGCCCTTGCCGCCCTTGTCGAACTCGATCCTGGTTCCGAGCTGATTCCAAAAACGGTCCGGTACCTCATGAGCGCACGCCGGGGGCAATATTGGTTCAGCACTCGCGACACCGCCTACGTCCTCATTGGAATGACCGCCTATCTGCGTCAGACCAAGGAGTTGGAAACGGCGGGGGGATCCTTCGTGGTCTACCTCAACGAAAAGGAACTCAAGCGCGTTACCTTTGACAAGCAGTCGCTGCTTAGACCAGACCTGCAAATCACCGTTCCCATGAAGGAATTGTCCAGTGGGAAGAACACGGTGAGAATCGAGCAGATTGGCACTGCAGTCTGCTACTATGCGGCCGATCTCAAGCAAGTTGTTCCGGATGACAGGCTCGGCACGATGATGAACAACAGCGATCTGACGGTCAAGCGCACCTACTACCGGATGGAATCGCGTCGGATGGAAGACGGCACCATCAAGCTTCTTCCCAGCGAGCGCCCAGTCGAAGAAGTTCGATCTGGCGACGTCATCAAGGTCGTACTCTCGGTCGATTCCCAATCCGCTCGGGAATTCGTGCTCCTTGAAGATCCGGTTCCAAGCAACTGCCGGGTCACCGAGCGCGACGCTCCCTATCAGGATGAGGAGTGGGGTTGGTGGTGGGCCAGTACGGTCATCCTGGATGATCGGGTGGCCTTCTTCGCTCGCGAGCTCGAAGCCGGAACGCACGAGTTCAGCTACATCATGAGGGCAGAAGGAGATGGCAAGTCCAATTCGCTTCCAACCAGGGTTGGAAATATGTACGACCCGACCGACATTGCATCGACCTCCGAACTGGGGCTGAAGGTGAACCCAAGGTGATCCGAAAGGCAATCGGGTTGACGTTGGTCTTGGCGGCTGCCGGGGCGGCGACGATG
>JADZBW010000033.1 GCA_020851885.1 Fimbriimonadaceae bacterium
GACGGTCGGCGCTGGATCGTTCTCGATCAATGGCGTCACCTTCACGACCGATAGCACGACGACTGCCCAGCAAGCGATCGACAAGATCAACGCATCTCAAGGCCAGACTGGCGTTCAAGCCAGCCACAGCGGCGGAGCGATTGTTCTAACGTCGACGTCCTATGGCGCCAACGCAAGAATCGACCTCGCCGACGCGAACGGTATCGTTCGATCAGGAGGAGCCGGTTCGACTTCAGCGACGGGCGTCAATGCTTTGGCAACGGTTCAGGTTGGTACAGCGACGGCGCTGTTCACCTCCAGCCAGAACGGCTTTGACGGCTTGACGCTCAGCGACTCCGACGGCAACACCGTCAAGCTGACGGCCGCCGGCAACGTGACGGCATCGGTTCAGAATGCAACGCTCGGCCAGGTTATCGTTGGCTCCAGCGCATTCCAGATCGGCGCCAATGCGGGCCAGACGACGAATCTCTCTCTGGGCAACTTCGCAGCCAGCCAGCTCGGCGGCGGCGTGGTTTCCGGAAAGAACCTCTCGAACCTCGACATCACGACGGCCAGCGGCGCGACTGACGCGCTCAGGGTCATCGATGCCGCGATCGAGAGCGTGGCGAAGTCCCGAGGTCAGATCGGTAGCTTCCAGCGCAACGTGCTTGAGTCGAACATTCGTTCGCTCGGAACGGCCAGAGAGAATCTCGCCGCCACCGAATCGACGATCCGAGACGTGGACGTTGCTGCGGAAATGACCAACTTCACGAAGCTGCAGATCCTGCAGCAGGCAGGTATGTCCGTACTGTCGCAAGCCAACTCGGCTCCGCAGGCAGTTCTGAACTTGCTTCGTGGCTAAGACGTTCTTCCGAACGCGTAAACATCAGGACCCCGGCAACCGCCGGGGTTCTTTATTTGTTCGGGCCGACCTCGATCAAGGGTAAGGGCGCTGGCCCTTCGCCAGCCAAGTTGCAATCGCCCTTCTAACGCTGCTGCTGGCAAGCAGGTTCAGCATCAGGAAGTCCTTCTCCCTCGCCTCAACGGAAAGGCGGAACTTCTTTCCCTTGCTCTCACCTTCCACACAGATCCACCTTCCAAGTCCTACCCAGGAATGGATATTTGGGCGAAAACGCACCGAAGAGACGTCCGACCGTGGGATTTTCAGCTGATTGCGCTCGCCAATGAACTCGATGTTGGATTCACGAAGGAACAAATAGCCGACATCCTCATGCGCATCGAGCATGTTGATGAATCGGGGCGTCGCAAAGCCAACGAAGTAGTGGGGATCGTCGAAGCTCACGTCCCTGGCCATCAACTCTCGGCGAATTTGCCGCTTCATGAATCCATTGGCAAAGAGCCCAAAGAGGTTCAAGCCAACCCATCCCAGCAACGTGCCAAGCCCGATCATCCAAAGGCCATAGCCAAAGATCGCGTTGTTCTTGTGCATCCAGAGGATTCCCAGGATGACTGGAGGCAAAAAGAAAAGGGCCGGCAAGAGATTGCCTACCCACTTCCGACGATTGTTCCAGACCTTCGCCGCCACCTGCCGCATGATACACTCACGCAACTGTGGGACAGCCCGGAATCCGATTGCTTCGCAAATTTCCTGGGCCTCAAAATGACGCGGCCATCCTTGGTGAATTCTGTGCCTCGGGCGCGGGCTATGTCTCGGCCCTCGATACGTCTCGGCTCCGAGCCCTCCAATCGATGCGCCCCGGCGAATCTTCGGCGGAGATTCTTGAATTCGGCAGGTTGGTGGCGGTTTTTGCGAGACTCGCGGGAACGGAACCCCTTGCGCTGGCAAGCGACGCGCTCTTGGAATCTGCAGTGGCGTCGGCTGCCTCCCAGGTTCCTGCCGTCAGTCCCTTTCATGCCACTCGCAACTTCCCTGGCCTTCACCGACGGCTCGTCGAGACCCTTGGCTTGCTGGCCGATTGGGGTCTTGGAACTGAAGAACTCGATGCCCTCGCGGGTGAATGCCGAGAGCCGCTGTCTGGAAAACTCCGCTCGCTGTCGCAGATTCGATCGGCCGTCGAAGTCACGCTGAGCGATCTCGGTCGCCAAACGAACGATCAGCATATTCGCCTTTGCCTTGAAAGTGATCCTGCTCAACCCGTATCATTCCCCCCCGCGCTCGTCTATTTTGGCGACGTCGTGGAACCCAAGCACGTGGAGTGGCTGAGATGGGCGGCCTCCCGAGGTGCGACGGTGACCGTCGTGGTGGACGCCGCGCCTCGGGACCCGTCGATGTTTCCAGTGGGTACCAAGATCGCAAGTGCGATCGGTGAAGTCGGGATACCCTTCGGCGCTCCATCGCGCCTGGCCACCTGCCTCTTCGCCGATGCCGTGGACCCCGACCAACCCCTTTCCTTGGAAGGACTCCGATCGGCGGATCTCCTGGCCGAAGCGGAATGGGCGCTTAGGGCCTGTTTTGAAAAGAGTCCAAACGATCTCGCGAAGTGCGGAATCTTCGCTCGAAATCTCGAGGCCTATGCGCCACTGCTAGAATCGGCTGCCCAGCGACTCCAAATACCCGTTTCCCTCGCTGGCCGCGCACCTCTGCGGGCCAATGGGTTTATTAGAGTGCTCTTTCTGATTCTCGATGCTTTGACGGCCAATGATGTGCGGAAGCTTGGGGCGGGCGTTGGATCTAGCTACTTTGGCCTTCGAAAAGAGGACCGAAAGCAACTTGAGGACGGACTCTTGACTTGCCACCGGGAAGGGGACCGCCAGTGGCTCCGATTGGAGTCTTGGGCCGCCGAAAAGGCCGAGACATGGCCCTGGCTCGTTCTTTTGCTTCAATGGCGAAAATCGGCAACGTCAGGTCCATTGGAACCGGCCGAGTGGCGTAGCAGGCTTGCCGATCTCGTTGCGTGCTTTCCGAGTCTTGAGAAGGGTGGTTACTCCATCGAGCGCGACATTCGAGCCAAGAATTCGCTGGAATCCGAGCTTGCTGCTGAAGTCTCGATCCAGAACTTGCAGCCGGAGCTTCGATGGGGCTTTGTCGATTTCGTGAGTCAACTGGGGTTACTGGCAGATCGTGGTGAATCCACTCTCCCATCGAATCCAAACGGAATTCAAGTGTCCGAATCGGGCTCGGGATTTGGAGAATTGGACCATCTGGTCCTGCTCGGCATGTTGGAAGGGACTTTCCCACGGCGGAGGACCGAAGATCCAATACTCACCGACGAAGACCGGCGGGAGATCTCCAATCGACGCAGTTTGATGTTCCCTTTGCCGGATTCGTTTGACAACTCGCGACGCGAGAGAGATGAATTCGTTCGCCTATGCTCGGTCCCCCGCCAATCCCTCACCGTCAGTTATCCAGAAACAGCGGACGATCGAGACACGATCCCCGCCTTCTATCTGAAGGAACTTGAGCGCGCTTCCGGTAAGGAGCTGCCCTGGCGACGATTTCCACGCAGGCTCTTGGCCCCTGATGCTGGATCCATTTCTTTGCCGGCCGATCGCATACTGCGGGAAGCGCTCGATGGCGAATCCACCCTACCGATTTCCATCGAGCCACTGAGCGATGAGGTTCGAAGTCGATTGGAGGCCACGCTGCCCAAAGCCCTCACGCTCCGCGAACTGAGAATGGCGTTTGAGTGCCCATTTCGTCATTTCACCGAGCAAAGACTGCACCTCTATCCTGAACGTGATCGCCGCCGATGGTATCAATTGAGATCGCTGCCACAAAAGGCACGGCTGAACTTGCAACCGGACGAAGACGCGGCTCGCCGCGCTCTCCACGGAGCCTTGGAGACTCAGCTGGACGAGATGACACCCCATGTCGCCTCCGGCGAGTTGAAACTCCTTCGACAAGGTGGCTTGCGCATGATCGATGAGTGGATCGAACGCGAGTTTAGCGCCCGCAAAGTCTGGCCCAAAGACGAGGGTTCAGTGCGAACGAACATCGCCTTCGGCAGCAACGACCTCAAGGGAGAACTGCCTCGTGTCGGGGCCGTCGAGGGATCCGTCGCCGGAATCTCGATGATGGGAGGCTACAAAGTCGTGCATTTGATGGAATCGAGCCCGCCAAAACGGGACAAGGCCGAACCTCTTGGTCTGAAACCCCGAGATCTGCTCTATTACGGCGGGCATCTGATGGCCTCCTATGAAAAAGGCAAAACGCCGGCGCTTGAAGTTGAGTCGATGTCCGGGGGAAGACGGTTGGTGGTGATGAATCGCCGCGAGGATACGCCCTTGGAATCAAGCGTGGAGGAGGGCCTCGAAATCCTGAACCTCTCCGGTAGCGCGGATTCCACTTCAGTCTCGGAGGTGTTCTTCCGTCAGGTGAAGGACCTCCTCGAACAGGCTGGTAAGGCGATTCGAGCGGTGGATTTGCGAGCAACCAATGGCGACCATTGTGAGTTCTGCGACTACGGCGAACTTTGCCGCAACTCACAAGTCTTCGGAGAACAGGAATCGCCGTTCGAGGATGGAGATGATTAGGAATCCAACCCCCGAACAACGAGCGGTCATTCAGTCGGAATTGAGCCAGATGATGGTTACGGCATCCGCGGGGGCCGGAAAGACCTACGTTCTCGTCGAACGCTATCTTTGGCTTATCCGGGAACGCGGTCTCCGCCCCCACCAAATCCTTGCCATCACGTTCACGAAGAAGGCGGCGGCGGAAATGAAGCTGCGCATCGTCTCACGCCTTCGGGATATGGGGCTCCAAGACCACGCCCAGGAGGCGGAGACTGGCCCCATCCAGACGATTCACTCTTTTTGCGAGCGCCTGCTTCGTGAAAACAGCTTGGAAGCGGGCCTCGATCCCGATTTCGAAGTGATGGGCGACAGCGAACAAACACAGTTGCGGGATGCGTGCGTCCAACGGGCCCTTGGCGCGATCGACGAAACCCAACCCGAAGCTTATGGCCTGCTGCAATTCCTTGCCGGCCAACGCGACTATGGAGCGATCTCTCCCTATGCCAGGCTCGAAGGCAGCGTTGACTCCGTGCTTAGAGGGTTGAGGGGCACTCCAGTGCGACTGTCGGACTTAAGAGAACTTTCCAACCCTGCCGCTTTGATGGCTTCCTTTGAAGCCAAGTTGATCGCGGAACTGCCTCCGCCCGTGCAATCTGCTCTCAAAGACACCGAGGCCTGTCAACCACTGCCTGATCGGATCAAGGCGGCCCATAAAGTGGCAGGACTCAAATCGCCCCCATACCTGGCCGGTAAGTTCGACCCGGAAGCTGAAACCCAATCCGCCAGGCACGCCGCCGGGCTCCTCCAGATTGCCGGTGGCGCTTGGGCGGAAATGGAAGTCGAGATGGTCCGAAACCAAAGCCTCGACTATGCTTCATTGGAGTCCAGAGCGGTCGATCTCATTCAGGGTTCGCTCGCGACCAGGAACCGAATCTCGACCCAGTACGCCGCCATGATGGTCGATGAAGCCCAGGACGTGAACCCGGTCCAATACCAACTGCTCGAAGCGCTCGGGATTGAAACCGCAATGTACGTCGGGGACCATCAACAGTCGATTTACGGCTTTCGTCAAGCGGATATCGAGCTGTTTCACAAGAAGACTCGAGACTTGGCCGCATTGAGGCTGTCCCGCAACTGGCGATCCGACGAAGGCATCCTCAATTTCGTCGACGATCTCTTTGCCCAACTCTGGTCTGGCGAGTACAAACCGATGCTCATCAGGCCCGATTGGGATCCCGATGAAGTGCAACTCCCAACCTATCCTGGAATCGAGGTTTGGGAAATGCCAGCGAAGGACATCGCGCAAACCGCGAAATTCCTCGTCGAGATGGTGGGGGACTCAGGCCTTGCCCGGCGAGATGTAACCATTCTGGTTCGCAATGCCCGTTTTGCCAACGAACTCCAGCAACGCCTTCAAGCAATGCAGGTTCGATCGCAAATCGTGGGAGGCACCGAGAAGTTCTACGTGCGACTGGAGATTCGGGACCTTGCCAACCTCCTGACCTGTCTCGGCAATCCCTTCAACGATTTCGCATTACTGGCGACGCTTCGCAGCCCGATCATGGGGATCTCCATGGACAGCATCGCCATGCTTGCCCTCGATTCTCCGGTCAGCGAAGCGCTCAGGACGTTTGTGCCGCCCAACGAGTCGGATGCCGGGCCACTGAATCAATTCCGTTCGTGGTTCTTGCCGTTGTCCCAGTACGCAGACCGCTTGCCGGCCTGGGAAGTCCTCAGCCAAGTCTTCGCAAAATCTCCACTGATGCCCGCGCTGGCAAGACGAAAGGGAGGCGAGAGAATGCTCGCCAACGTCCGCAAGTTGCTGACACTTGCGTCGCAGGAGCCAGAACTGGGACCGGTGGAGTTCGCCGAGCAAATCCGCGAAATCCAGCGTCTTGCCCACAAGGAGGGCGATGCCCCGGTAGACGACCAAGAGGAAGATGCCTTCACGATCATGACCATCCACAAGGCGAAGGGACTGGAATTCGAAGCGGTCGTCTTGGCAGACGTCCACTCTCGACCGGGCGCCAAAGCCGCGCCGGTGGAAGTCGATGCCCGGATTGGACTTATTGCCACGAAGTTCGGCCGCTCCGACAGCCTCGTTCATAAGTGGCTCAGCCACCGACGAAAGGAACGTGAATTGGAAGAGGAGATGCGCGTCCTGTACGTCGCAATGACCCGCGCAAAGAGTAGATTGGCAGTCACCGCCCACCCAACTCCCCGCAATCCTGGCTCGATCGCGGGCAAGATCGCCAAAGCCATGAACCTGGGAGGCAAGATGCCGCTGGGTGTCGTCAAGCGTACGCCCAGTTCTGAAGGAGCGGATTAGGTACCCTGCCGCCATGGCCTTCAAGGTCGCATGTGCCCAATTCGCGCCGCGCAAGGCGGCAGTATCCTTTAACTTGGATCGAATCGCCGAGATCGTCCTCCAGGCCCAGGAGGAGTCGGCTGACCTGGTAGTGCTGCCCGAAACCTCGACCAGCGGCTACTTCCTTGAAGGTGGCGTTCTCGAATCTGCCCTTTCCTCGGACCAGTTAATGGCCGAACTCTCCAGACGACTCTCGGGTCGCATCCACCGGCCCATCGACCTGATGGTCGGCTTCTATCAAAACGCGGAAGGCAATTTGCACAATGCGGCCGCCTATTTCGAACTGATGGAGCACGGACCGAGGCTCGTCCATGTCTATCGCAAGTTCTTCCTTCCAACCTATGGGGTCTTCGATGAAGAGCGATTCGTTTCGCGCGGACGCGAGTTGGGCGTCTTCGACACGCGGTTCGGGAAGCTCGCCATGTTGATCTGCGAGGACATTTGGCATTCCATTCTCCCTGCGCTGTGTGCGGCGGCGGGGGCGCAGATGATCCTGGTTCCAAGTGCCTCGCCGGGGCGCGGATTCTCCGGCGAGACCGTTGGAAACCTCGACCGCTATCACCGTTTGATGACGGCGGTCAGCGAAGAGCACGGCATCTTCTGCGCAAACTGCCATCTGTGTGGGTTCGAGGGTGGCAAGGGTTTTGTAGGTGGGAGCATGGTCACGGACCCATTCGGCAAACTCATTGCCCAGTCACCGGTCATGGACGAGCACATGCTTTTGGCCGACATCGACCTCGACCTCGTTGCGATCGCCCGCGCTCAGTCGCCCTTGATCTCGGACTTGCAGACCGCATGGTCGGATGTGCGGCGGATTGTGGGGGAGTTGGATTTCTAGGCGAAGGCGACCGCTGAAGCCAATCCCTTGCCTTCGAATCTTTGATGCCCGCCTCCCGGAAGATCACTTGTCCCGTTCTTGCTTCCAAGGTGGCTCTGACAATTTCATTCGGCCCCTTGTCAGGCCTTTTCGATATCAAATATCCAACTGTCTTCGACCGGTTTTTAGGATCAAGTTGTTGGCCTGCCGACGCCCAGCGGCTGGAATTTCAGGCTGACGATCGCAACCTCGTTGACAGCCCAATCTCTGCGCCATGGCTTCAAGGGAAGACTTCGCATTTGAAGTCGGCGATAGCGGCAAGGTTGGTCTATCGTGATTCAGTCGGGTGGCATCACTGGCTTCATTGGCTTATCGAAGACCTCGTACCGATAAGTTTCTGCAAAAGCGAGTCGTAGCGTCGGCCGCGATGAGCAAGCAATATGATTTCAAAGTACATGTCATCAGGCGAGGGATCGTCTTATATGGCGCATTTTCCTTTCTTTAACTGGAAAGCAGCGCGGGGGTTGGATTTACCCCCGGGCGAGTTCCCGCAAGAAATTCGGCCCAACCATTCCGACTTGGGGGCCAAGGAGCAGGCGGGAATCTGGTTTTCTAACCTGGTATCGGGCGTGGCAGGTTCCAACCGTTCCCGAAGCCGCTCGTCCGTCGATAAGGAATGACCAAGCCATCGCATCGGCGCTGACGGCAATGACGAGGTTCGAACAGTACAACCAATATAGGGACTTCGCATTTCATTTCGAGCAAGACGGTCATTGATTGCCGATGCGCCATCGGGCGAGACAGTTTGACCGAACACGGAAATTTTGCCTTTTGGATGTCGTCTGACATACTTACCGAACCCATCAGGATTGTAGAGACCCAATGAGTATCAAACTGGACATGATCGGCATCGTGGCAGCGGACGTGGACGCGTCTCTGCGTTTTTATCGCGCGCTTGGGTTGGACGCGCCAGAATCGGCAGACGGCGAACCCTATGTCGAGATCACGCTCGACGGAGGGATCAGACTCTCGTGGAATTCGCTCGCGATGGTGCAGGAAATCGATCCCGATTGGGTCGAGCCGAAAGGCCAGCGAATTGGGCTTGCCTACCTGTGTGATTCCCCCGATGATGTTAACCGTCGACACGATGCCCTCACCGCGAAGGGATATACCTCCCATCGAGATCCTTGGGATGCCTTCTGGGGGCAGCGCTATGCACAGGTACTCGACCCAGATGGCAATGTCGTGGACCTTTTCGCACCCCTTTAGTTCGGCGGTTACTTGATCTTCGTGCAAATGATGTTGGCAAGGTCCAAGCCCAATGCCTTCGACTGGGCATCCTTGCCAACGATCTTGAACATCACGCGATTCTGACCTTCGACCGCGGTGAAGTGGCCGAGCAAGACTTCACTGGCCATCGATGGCTTCTCTGAGTAGAGATCGACGGCCTCTCCAACCGGCGATTCATCCCTGAACATCTGCACGATGCCCTGCTCCGGGCCCTTCACCGCGTCGATGGCGAGACGATACCGCCCGGCCGCGGGCAATTCCAAAGTCAGGGCAATGAATGGCGGTCCAAAGAAGTCGCCACCCTTCGCTCTAAGAGAGAGGCATCGGACTTGGCCCGTGCCGTTTGGAATGTCGCACCTGCTCAACGTCGCTGCATTTAGGGCAAACGAACTGATCGGAACCGTCCATCCTGCGGAAAAGACGATCCTCTCCAGATCGACGACTCGCCGCTGCTCCGCGCTTGGCAGCCTCAAGTCCAAGGTCGGGTAGTCCTTGCTGTAGAAATACGCCACTGAACAGTAATCGGAGGGAAAGGCGTTACCTACCGGCCCATGCTCGATCGTCTGCCTGATGCTCTTTTGGAAACTGTAGGCATCCCCAACGAAGAACCGGTAGGCACCGGTACGCCCCAGGTGCTTCTGATAGAGAAGGCAGCCGCTCAATGCTCGGGCCATCTGGCTGTCCCAGCGTTCCGGCACGTCGTACCAACCTCCATTGAAAAAGTCCTCCGAGCCAGTTCCATGGACGACCAGTTCGCCGTCGATCGTCGTCTGGTCGTCACCTTCGAAGAACTCGGTTGTTCCCGTTGTCATCCCTTGGGCCTGAAGCGCCAACCCGACCAAGTGTCCCTGGCCGTTCGTCTCAAGGAACGTGAATGGCTTGCCGAGCTTTGTCGGCCGCTCTCTGCGCCACACCGCATAGAACTTTCCCTCGTCGAGGCAACGAGGAGCATCACCAACGACGACCTCCCCTGAGAGCTTGATTGGCGGACCGGACTCTCTCAGGGAAACTACCTGGATGGTTGCCGAACGATCATATGGCATCGGCAGATAGCAGTAGTTGGAACCACTTCGAGTCCCTACCAATCGTCCCCCGGTTGCAGGTTTCCCCCAGGCGTAACCGAAGAAGTCTCCGAGTGGGCAGAGGATTGCTGGTTGCTTGCTGCCATCCCAGAAGACCCGGAGGAGGATGTCCCGCTCTTTTCCGGCAAAGACTTCAGGATTGTCGAAGCGGATCGCGGCGATCCGTCCTCCTTTCACCGAATTGAGCACGGTTGCGACGCTTCCGGGTTTCAGGCTTTGGTCGAAGCGCACGGTATGAAGCTTGGTCCCGGCCGGTACGTTGAACCGAGTGAGATCCGCCGTCGAATCGACATCGAACACTTTCTTGGCCGCCTCGAGATTTGAAGTATCCAAACTTACGGCCTTGGGATCGAATGTGGAGATCCCGGCATCGGCGGGATAGGTGGCAAAGTTGAGATCGTAGAATTGGAGGTTCTTTGCGCGAAGCACGACTTTGCATGACTTCCGGTATGGCATCGGGATGTAGCAGAAGTATCCTCCGCCAGCATAGTCGACCATCGGCTTAAGAAATGGCGCAACTTCACCGGTGAAGAGCTTTCGAAAGGGCAGGCGCACACGGGGTTCCGATTCATCATCGAACGTGATCTCCAGGATGTCGTCCGTCGGCGTGGGGGTATGGATGCGCGTGATGCAACCCGGTCCCTTCAGATCAGCCAATACCAGCGTGTCGCCCTCGCGGCGAACGAAGGAGTATTTCCCGGAGAAGCCGTCATCGTTGCCGCCGGTGCGGTCGTAGCTGGTGATCGCTCCAACCTTGATCGTTCGCTTGAATGCAGGAAGCAGGTCCAGCCGATGGAGCTGCTCCAACCCGACGATTAGCGGCTCGCGGCGATCCGTTACTTGGCTCGCCGAGACCTTCGGGATCACCAACAGGAGCAAGAAGACCATCCATGGGGAAGCCGCGCGTCGAGTGTCCATGGCAGAAAATGTTCGCGGTCGGCACCTCGCACTCCTCTTGCGTCCCTGCATAATTGCGATCATGAATTCGAAGGTGAACCTGGCTGAAAAACTCTCTCTCTTCTCAGAGCAATGGTCGCCCAAGATCGTCGGCGAGCTCAACGGCCAGCATGTGAAGCTTGTCAAGTTTTCGGGCGACTTCCTTTGGCATTCCCATGCCGAGGAAGACGAGCTCTTCCTGGTTCTCAATGGGAGGTTCCGGATGGACTTTCGAGGGGAATCGACGTGGATCGAGGAGGGCGAATTCATCATTGTGCCCCGAGGCGTCGAGCACAAACCATTTGCCGAAACCGAAGTCGAGGTGATGCTGTTCGAGCCCGCGACGACGCTGAACACGGGCGATGCGGGTGGTGAGAGAACGGTGCAAGTCCTGCCCCGGATTTGAAGCTATTTGAGCGCGAGCCCGCCGGTATGACGAAGGGCGACCAGCCACCAAATGGCCAGTCGCCCTTCCTGATTGACTTTTCTATCTATGCTGAGAGCTTGCTGGCCGCCGTCGTGTCCAACGCGACGCCCGGGCCCATGGTCGAGCTCATCGTCAGCGACTTCACATACTTGCCTTTCGCGGTGCTTGGCTTCGCTTTGAGCACGGCGCCGAAACCCGCTTTGAAGTTCTCGATCAACTGCTCGTCGGTGAAGTTGACCTTGCCGATGCTCATATGGACGACGCCGGCCTTGTCAGTACGGTACTCCACACGGGTGGCGGCTTTGATTTCCTTGACGGCGGTGCCGATGTTGTTGGTCACGGTGCCGTTGCGCTTGTTGGGTGTCTTCGGGCCAAGGGCTTTACCGATCTTGCCGATCTGAGGAGCCATCTCTTCCGTCGCCAGGATCACGTCGAACTTGAGTTCCTTATCCCCGGTTTGGATGCGCTTGATCAGGTCTTCATCGCCAATAATGTCGGCGCCTGCTTCGGTGGCCTGCTTGGCTTGATCGCCTTTTGCGAGAACCGCTACCACTTTCACCTTGCCCGTGCCGTGAGGGAGGTTGGTCAAACCGCGAACGTTTTGATCACTCTTGCGGGGGTCGATCCCAAGCCGAATGGCGAGATCGATGCTCTCCACGAACTTCGCGGTGGCCGTCTTTTTGACGAGGGCGATCGCACCAGAAACGTCGAGGAGGCTGTCTTTGTCGACGGTCTTGGCGACTTCGACATAACGCGGCGAATGCGCGTTCTTCTTGATATTCTTTCTCAATTTATCACCTGTGGTGCAGGCGTCACGGCATGCCGAGACTCCCACGGAATGGACTGATGATACCCAGGTCCTGCCCCTGAATGCCCAGGTTCCGACCGGACAGAGGCATCGAGGCGATACGCTTGACTAGAAGGCCATACCTTCGTAGTCTCTCAAGAGGCCGACGATCTTCCCGATGATCTGGGCATTCTCCTGTTCGACGGGTATCGGCGAATACGCGGGATTGCTCGGCATGAGCTTGACCCCGTCCTTGGCGAAGTTGATTCGCTTCACGGTGGCCTCATCTCCCATCAGCACCGCAACCAGATCGCCATGATTCGCCGTTCGCTGGGGCTTGACCATCACCAAATCTCGGGGCATGATGCCTTCGCCAGACATCGAGTCGCCTTTCACTCTCAGAAGGAATGCGCCCTCGATGCGATTGACCATTTCGCTCGGAACCGGGATTAGGTCCTCCACGTGTTCTTGGGCATGGATCGGTACACCGGCGGCAATGGAACCTACGAGAGGAAGCATGGCGACGCGGCTCGAAGTCTGGTATTGAGGGTGGGTGACCTTGATCGACCGGGGCGTGTTGGATCGGGAGATGTATCC
>JADZBW010000034.1 GCA_020851885.1 Fimbriimonadaceae bacterium
CACGGGGCGATACAGTGCTCCTGACTGGCTTAACTTGCTTTCAAACAGGGTCACCGAAGGTATTCGCCAAGCATCGCGTTTGATTTCGGTCAGCTCCTTGAGCGCCGAATGGAAACTCGGAAGTGTAAGTTCATCGGGTTCCCGGAATCGCGCGACGGAAACGTGCATTCGGTAGTGACGGGAGTTATGAGTCTGCCTGAGGCAATCATGCAGACGCCATACGAGGTTCAGGACTTCCGAACTGGGTTCCAACTTCAAGGCAAGCAGTCGTGGATGCCATCGATCGGGAAATCCTTGGATTCGGTGCGGAGTCGCTTCAAGGTAAAGGGGTTTTGAAAGTGCCGGGGACAGTTGATCGCAGACCGCCGTCTCATGTTCTTGAGTCTCGCCAATGAAGAGCAGAGTCGCATGCCAATGGCTTACTGGGAGCCAACGGATCCAATCAAAGTCCAGCGCTCTTTGGGCTTCCTCGATCTTTTTGGCAAGTTGAGAGCGCTGGTCATCCGAGAGATCGGCAGCGACGAAAAGACGCATGCCCATCAAGGTACATCACCGGCTGGGGCTTGGGTTCACTCGATCGGAAGATCGACCAACCGGCGAAGCTCGTTGACCTCTTCCTTGCCCAGAAGTCGGCACTCGCCGGGCCTCATACCGCGAATCCTGTGAGGTCCAATCCGGACGCGCTTGAGCGATTTGACGGGAAACCCAACCAACTCGCACATCGAGCGAATCTGCCGCTTGCGTCCCTCGTGGATCGTGATGCAAAGCCCGGTTGTGTTCTTCTTCTCTTCCGCATGGATGACTTCAATCTGGGCGGGAGCGGTGCGACGGCCCTCGATGAAGACTCCTCGACGGAGATCGTGAAGAGCCTTCTCGGTAGGCACACCCTCGACGATCGCGATGTACTCTTTCTCGACGCCAAAACTGGGATGGGCCAGGCGATGGGCAAGATCGCCATCGTTGGTACATAACAGCAGTCCTTCCGTATCCATATCGAGGCGGCCGATCGGTTTCAGTTGGACGCCGTAGTCGGGGAGGTATCGGA
The DNA here is from genome assembly GCA_020851885.1 of Fimbriimonadaceae bacterium. GTDB lineage: Bacteria > Armatimonadota > Fimbriimonadia > Fimbriimonadales > Fimbriimonadaceae > 55-13. The sequence goes on from JADZBW010000034.1 coordinate 1,046, forward strand.
CGATTGTTGGCCGCTTTTGAGGATCGTAGAGGGTGGTCACAACACCCGTGGGCTTATTGAGAATGACCGTGTACTTGCGAGCGATGGCCACCGCTTGGCCATCGACCTTCACTTCGGATCCAGGCTCGACCTTCATGCCCATTTCGGTGACAAGCGATCCGTTGAGTTCGACTCGGCCCTCGCGGATAAGCTGCTCGGCGGCGCGTCGGCTACATAGCCCGGAATGGGCGATGAACACATGGATTCGCATCGGACCCTCTTCGACTTTCTCCACGGTTGGACGCGGCTTCGATGCCGTTCGCGGTTTTTGCCGTACGGGTTTTCCCTTAACGACGGGCTTAGAGGAAGGACGAACGCGCGGTTTCGGCATAGGCTTTCGAGCGCTTCGCTCGGGTCCTCCAAGCGAAGGCGCCGAAGGCGAGCACGCCCCCAAGGATACCGAACCCTGTCAAACCGACCGTAGTCCCAAGGAGGGACCGCCGTGCCGCCACACTCTCGCCCAGGTAAGCCGGAGCTTCCACTTGCCAGCCGGTGCCATCGGTGAAAGTGACCAAACCGACGGACTGCCCGGCCTTGATCGGGGCGACCAGATTTGGCGTGACCTTAAGGCTGGCGGTCACGCTGAGCCTCTGATCGAGACGGTAGATGTGATAGATATCGGAATCGACCTTGACCGATACCTCAGCAGACTCTCCATCGGTGATCGGCACTTTAAGCACCTCGTCGCCTTTCTTGGCGAAGAGGCGGCGTTCGTGGTTTTTGAAGGCCCAGTCCAACATCTGCTGGTGGTCCGACTGCCAGTCTTCGGTCTTCAAGATCACGGTGATGATTCGGTAACCGTCGCGAGTGGCGCTACCTACGTAGCACTTGCCCGCATCGCGAGTGTATCCAGTCTTGATACCATCGGCGGACAGATCCTTCAGCAGCCACTTGTTGTGGTTTTCGACGAGGAGGTCCGCTTGATTGATGCTTCGCTTGAGTTCCTTCTTGGATGTTCGGACGACTTTTCGGAACAGTTCGTATTTCATCGCCTCACGGGCAATGAGCGCCAAGTCATAGGCGCAAGTGGTGTGTTTCGGGTCGCTGAGTCCGTTTGGATTATTGAAGTGCGTGTTGACGCACCCGATCTGCTTTGCCCTCTCGTTCATCAGCTTCGCGAATTCCTCGACCGATCCGCTGATATGCTTGGCGACGGCGACACATCCGTCGTTGGCGCTCCGTAGCATAAGGGCGTAGAGCATGTTCTCGACGTCGATCTTCTCCCCCTTCTTAAGATGAAGGCTGGACTCTTCGACCTTCTCGATTCCCTCGGGAGCGGTGATGACCTCGTCGGGCAGGCAGTGCTCGAGAAGGAGCAGGGCGGTCATGATTTTGGTCGTACTCGCGGGGAAGCGAGAGGCTTTCTCGTCTCGTGCCCAAAGAACTTTGCCGCTGTCGGCATCCATGATCAGTGCGCTCTTCGCCTTGATATCCATTCCCCAGGTCGATCCCAGGCTGAGGATGAGGATTCCGATGGTGAGGCGGGTGAGACCAGTCATGGCGATCGGTTCCGCGAATCTTACCGCCAATCCGCGGCGGTATGAATCCACTCGGGACATGAGCCTGGCGTGTCTTCCAAGCGGAGCGTCCAATCATCGATCGCCAATGAAACGTATTCTTCGAGAAACCAACGACACTCGCCCATAAGACTCATGATCGTGATTCCCGCCTGGATTGCCTTGGTCACGGTGTCCCCATCCTCTGGGCATTCCAATTGAGAATTGAGGATTTTTTGAATCTGAACGGGTGGAAAGGGGCAAAAACATTTCGATGAGTATAGAAATGTATATTAGAATCATTTCGATGGATATCGAAATGGCTTCTCAGGCTTTCAAAGCCCTTGGCGATCCAACGCGGCTAAGGATTCTGCAGACCTTGTCTGGTTGCCCCGATCAGCTTGGGGAGACGAAGATGCCTACGGCGGGTGAAGTGTGCTGTCTGATCACCGGCGCCGAGACGATCACGTCGACGGTTTCGCATCACCTTAAGGCCCTGCGTGAAGCTGGCCTGATCCGCATGGAACGGCACGGAAAGACGATGTGCTGTTGTCCTGATCGGGTCGGAATCCTCCAAGTCGCGAAGCTGCTCGAGTCCATTGCCATCGACAGCGCTTGCTGCTCAACAGGAGAAACAAATGCGTGAGACGAATCTGACGGAAAGGGAAGACGTGCGCGATCTCGTGCGCCAGCGATACGGCGAGGCAGCATTGGCGATCTTGCAGGGTCAAACAGGGGCGGGTTGTTGTGGATCTTCGACTTCCTGTTGCGGACCGGATGACGGCGGTGGGCCGATCTCCTCGAATCTCTATAGTCAATCAGAGGCGGACGAGATTCCCGAGGCCGCCATCCTAGCCTCTCTCGGATGTGGCAACCCGACGGCTCTTGCCGAACTCAAAGCCGGAGAAACCGTCCTGGATTTGGGCAGCGGCGGAGGAATCGATGTCCTACTCTCTGCTCGCCGGGTTGGACCCACCGGCTTTGCGTATGGTTTGGACATGACGGATGAGATGCACCAACTTGCCGAGCAAAACAAAGCCATGGCCGGCGCGCAGAATGTGAGATTCTTGCAAGGTCACATCGAGGAAATTCCGCTTCCTGACAATTCGGTCGATGTAATCATCTCGAATTGCGTCATCAATTTGTCGGTAGATAAGGATCAGGTACTCAAGGAGGCATTTAGAGTGCTCAAACCCGGTGGTCGGTTTGCCGTTTCAGACGTCGTGACGGAAGGTGAGATTCCCGGTTCGATCCGAAAGGACATGGAAGCCTACGTAGGCTGCGTCGCCGGTGCTTTGGATATTGGAGACTATGAATCGAAGCTGGCCAACGCGGGTTTCACCAGCATCGATTTTGAGCCCACGCGCCGATATCATTTCGATGACTTGGCCACCAATACGGTTCGAAAGGAAGCCGTGGAATCATTGTCCGAGCAACAGCGAATTGGCCTGGATGGAAGGATTCTAAGCGCATTTATTCGGGCATCGAAGCCCTCACGATGAAGACCTACTTGTTCGTGTGCGTTCACAATGCAGGCCGATCGCAGGTGGCAGAGGCCTTCGTAAACCACGATGCCGTCCTCACGGACTTTCGGTGAGGGGCGCGTCTGCGTGGTCGGTTGGAGATCGGGAACTGAACGCCATGGCGGTCGAGGCGATGGCGGCAATGGGGCTCTCGATGGAAGGACAGACTCCCAAACTTCTTGCTCAGGAGATGATCGGGTCGGAAACAACGGTCATCACGGTGGGCTGCGGAGTGGACGTCTCGGCCTGCTCGGCGAAGTTCCTTGTTTTGGAGGATTGGGGAGTGGAGAATCCCGCCGGCCAGGATACGAAGAAGGTTCTTGAGATTCGGGACGAAATCGAGAGGCGAGTCATCGTTATGCTGCGCGTGGATTCAGAACCTCGACCGCTCGTCGCGATGAATCATCCGTCGGGTTCCGGTTCCATCTCGGCGTCATCTTAAGCATCGCGGCCCAATGGCAAGGTACGCTCCGCCTTTGGAATGATCGAGCGAAAACCTTTCCGGCGAATTCTCCTTAAGTTGAGCGGAGAGGCTCTCGCGGGCGGCGAAGGATTCGGCTTGAGTCCGCAGATCCTCAACTACATTGCCCAGGAAATCGCGGAAGTGAAGCAATTGGGCGTTCAGGTTGCCGTCGTCGTCGGCGGTGGCAATTTCGTTCGCGGCGAGCAATTTTCGGCAGAAGGCGGCATCGACCGCAGTGTCGCCGACCACATGGGGATGTTAGGAACCCTAATGAACAGCCTTGGGTTACAGTCTGCGATCGAAAAGGCTGGAGTTCAAGTCCGCGTGCAGAGCGCCATTTCGATCGCCCAGGTCGCCGAGAATTTCATCCGGCGTCGAGCGATACGCCATCTTGAAAAGGAGCGCGTCGTCGTCTTTGCCGCGGGCACCGGCAATCCTTACTTCACGACCGACTCGGCCGCCGTGTTGCGAGCGCTCGAAATCGACGCTGAGGCTCTCATCAAAGCAACCAAGGTCGACGGGATCTACGACAAGGACCCCAAGAAGCACACGGACGCGGTGCGATACGAGACGCTCGACTACACGGAGGCAATCGACCGACGGCTCGCCGTCATGGACCAAACTGCTTTCACCATGTGCCGGGAACATAGACTCCCCATCATCGTGTTAGACTTCAACAAAAAAGGCGCTTTGGTTGCGGCCGTTCGCGGCGACAACGAGGGCACTCTCGTCGGAGGAGAGTAAATGTCAGTACATCAAATTTTGCAGGACGCAGAGCACCGCATGAAGGCGGCGATCGACGCGATGACCCACGATTTCGGTACCTACCGAACCGGCCGGGCAACGACCACGGTGTTGGAGAGAGTGCACATCGACTACTACGGGACCGACACTCCGGTTAGCCAGGTCGCCAATATCAGCGTTCCCGAACCAAGGCAGCTCTATATTCAGCCCTACGATAAGTCGATGATTCCCTTGATAGAGCGGGCCATTCTCAAGAGCGACTTGGGTATCAGCCCGGTCAACGATGGTGGCGGCATTCGGCTCAATTTCCCGCAGATGACGGAAGATCGTCGCAAAGAAATGGTCAAGCAAGTCCACGCCCGAATCGAGCAAGCCCGGATTGCCATTCGCAACGTGAGGCGGGATGCAATCGACCACCTCAAGGCGCTCGAAAAGAAGAAGGAGATCACCGAGGACGAGGTGAAAGGGAACGAAGCCAAGGTCCAGAAGCATACCGACCACTTTGTCGCCGAGGCCGATGAAGTCGGTAAGAAGAAAGAAGCCGAATTGATGACCGTCTAGATACATGGCGGCAATCAGCCAGAACCGCATACAGGATCGTGCCGTTGCCTTGGGGATCGACTTGGGGCAGCTGCCCGGCCATGTTGCGGTCATCATGGATGGCAATGGCCGCTGGGCCAAAAAGAAGGGCCTCCAGCGACTTCTGGGACATCGGGAAGGCTATCGAACGCTCCGTAGCGTCCTTCTGAATGCCAGCGAACTAGGGATCAAGTTCTTGACGGTGTATGCCTTCTCGGCTGAAAACTGGCGGCGGCCAAAAGATGAAGTCGATGGTTTGATGAGCCTGATCGAACGTGCGGCCAAAGACGAACTTCGGACGATGCATCAAAACAACGTTCGGGTTCAGGTGGCTGGCCGCATCTCTGAAGTTCCCGACGGATTGCGAAGCGCTTTGGAACACGGGATCGAAACCACCAAAGATAACACAGGCATCACCTTCACCTTGGCGGTGAACTATGGCGGTCGGGCTGAGATTGTGGATGCGGTTCGGGCCATTGTGGCCGAAGGCATCGAGGCGGAACGGATCACCGAGGAGACGATCGCCGGGCATCTCTACAATCCATCGACGCCGGAGCCAGACCTGATGATTCGGACGGCAGGGGAGATGAGGTGGAGCAACTTCCTCATTTGGCAGTCTGCCTACACCGAACTCGTAGTGACCGAGAAACCCTGGCCTGAGTTCGACGAAGCCGAGTTGCTCCAAGCCGTCTCGATCTACCAGCATCGGACTCGGAAGTTCGGTGCGGTTGTCGAGTGAACTGGGCGGCAAACGGCGTGAAGGCGTTGGGGCGAGTCGGTGCGCGGGTTTCCCGCCAAATTCCGCTGAGAGCGATGGGACGAAGGGCCAAGATCGCCTTGCCCGCGCACAAAACGGCCCTGGATAGCGTATAACTGCAATAGAGAACCGCCCGTCCCAAGCAATTGGGACCCGCAGGGGGAGCCGAAACGGCTGAGAGGTTGCCTGAAACGGCAGCGACCCCTAGAACCTGATCCGGTTAGTACCGGTGTAGGGATTGTGGAAGCTGGCCTCCAAGAATGGAGCCCCTTCGCAATCGCGAGGGTGGCGCTCGTGAATTGGAGGCACAGAATGATAAATCGGAATCGGACGAACTCACCGCTACCAAGATCGGAGGAAGGGCTCCGCTCTAAGTTCCCTTTGATGACCGCCAGGCAGCAAGCGTTCACCCTCATCGAACTGCTGGTCGTGATCGCCATCATCGCGATTCTCGCGGCGATTCTCTTCCCGGTATTCGCCAAAGCCAAAGAGGCCGCCAAGCAAACGGCATGCCTCAGCAATGCGAAGCAGATCGGCACGACACAGAAGTTGTACATGGGCGATTACGACGACACCGCTCCTATCTTCTATGCCTATAACACGGTCGATGTGAACAACAACCCTGCCTACTTTGGCCTTCCGAACCATAAGGGCACCGAGGGACTGTTATTGCCTTACTCGAAGAGCAAGGACATCTTCCGAAGTCCGTTGGATGCAGGCGGCCCCTATTTGGCGTCGGACCCAGGCCTGGCCGGGGTATCGAAGGACACGTATTGGGCCGCGTATGGCTCCAGTTACCGGTTCGCCAAGTGCATGTTCTCGGTCGTCGAAGGTGAATCGACCGGTAACAACAACCCGTACACCTTTACCAAGATCGTGACCGACACCCAGGCTGAAGATCCGGCGGGGACAAGGATCATCCGATTGGAGATGATGAAGTTCTTTGAGAAGGCGAATGATCCCAACTGTACGCGCTTCGGCTATGACTGTGGCTACTTCCGACAATGGGATTCG
>JADZBW010000035.1 GCA_020851885.1 Fimbriimonadaceae bacterium
AATTTGGCAAAGGCCCCGGGCACTTGGGAAGTCAATCCATGAATGGCACACTGGTCGGTCAGCAGTTCATGAATCGTCGATAGCCTTCGCTCGTTCCATACCTCTTGAAACCAACGTAACGTCAGGGCTCGCAGGGTCTCCGGTGAGTATTCAGCGTTTTGGTTCATTACTCGGATTCGACTTTGCCTTGAGAGAGCGGACGCCTTTGGACAAAGTACTCTGTCCACAAGATTGGCTGGACCTAGAGTCGCCAAGCCACAGTACTGATCATTGTGACAGCAACTCAATGGCTCGTGGGAATTAGGGCTAAAATCAGACTATGAAGCGTGTGGTGGTGCTTGGGTCGACCGGGAGTATCGGGACCCAGACCCTCGACATCATCGCTCAGCATCCCGACCGGCTTGAAGTCGTTGGGCTTGCCGCTCATTCCAATGCCGTGAAGCTCGGGGAGCAGGCGAGACGATTCGGGGTGACGAAGACGGTTCTGGCATCGGATTCACCGTCCGCCCTGGGCGATCTGGCGACGATGCCGGAAGCGGACATCGTGGTTGTGGCGGTGGCAGGCGTGATTGGTCTCCTGCCGACGATCGAGGCGATCAAGGCGGGGAAGGATATCGCCTTGGCTTCGAAGGAAGTCTTAGTGGCGGCTGGGGAGGCGGTGATGCCGTTGGTGAGGTCGCATGGAATCGCCATGACTCCAATCGACAGTGAACATTCGGCGCTCTTCCAATGCCTCCAAGGTTATCGCCCGGATCAGATCGAGTCCTTGATCCTTACCGCATCGGGCGGACCTTTTCGGGGTCGGACGCGGTCGGACTTGGCCCAGATCACGGTCGAGCAGGCACTCGACCACCCGACATGGCGAATGGGCGGAAAGATCACCATAGACTCGGCGACGTTGATGAACAAGGGGCTGGAGACGATCGAGGCGAAGTGGCTGTTCGACGTCGATATCGACCAAGTCGATGCCGTCATCCACCCACAGAGCATTATTCATTCGATGGTCCGATTCCATGATGGTTCGGTACTTGGCCAATTGGGTTGGCCGGACATGCGACTGCCGATCCAATATGCGCTTCTGTTTCCCGAGCGGAAGTCGAACGATCTCAAGCCTTGGAATCCCCTGGACACGCCAAGCCTGACCTTCGCGGAGATCGACCACGGCACCTTTCCGGCGATTGGGATTGCCAAGGAGAGCGTTCGGGTTGGTGGAACCGCGCCGTGCGCTATGAATGCCGCCAATGAAGAGGCAGCCAATGCCTTTCTCAGGGGGGAAATTCCGTTCTTGGCGATCACCGATGTGGTTGGCGAAGTTCTTGCTAGACATGAGCGAAAGGACCCTTCATTGGACAATCTTCTTGCCACCGACGCACAGTCGCGTCAGATTGCGCGTAACCTTATGGAAAGCCTTCCTCGTTAGCCTATGGACATTGGTGCTCTATTCCACGTCGTCTTGACTGCCGTCGTCTTTGTTACGATGCTCTCCTTGTTGGTAGCGGCGCACGAATATGGGCACTATCTCTTTGCCCGTCTTTTCGGAATGGGGGTCGAGGAGTTCGCGATTGGCATGGGCCGCCCCAAGGTTTGCACGTGGATGCGGAAGTCCTACGAGGTTGAATCGATCGATGCCCCCTCGGGAAGTCCCCATTCGAGCGCATACCCAACGGATGGATCCTCCGCGTTGCAGCCAGGTCCGGGAGTTGCTCCGGCGAATACGAAACTGGCGCTTCGGGAAACCACGGATTTCACCATTCGGGCTTGGCCGGTTGGAGGCTTCGTCCGCATCAAAGGCATGCTTCCCGAGGAAGATGGCAGCGAGACCAAACTACCGGGAGGCTTTTACAGCAAGGCTCCCTGGAAGCGATTCATCGTGCTTTTGGCGGGCCCGGTATTCAGCGTGCTCGCCGGCGTCGTTTTGTTGTTCGGCCTTTATGTGGTCGTTGGGCGCCAAGTGCCCGTCGGTACGGTCCTGGACGAAATCATGAAGGACGGGCCAGCGGCAAAGGCGGGCCTGAGGGCAGGCGACCGTATCACGGAGATCGACGGTCGTTCGATTTCGATGCCGTTCGAGGTCGCCGGAGCGCTGGATGGAAAGGCGGGCACGCCGGTCGAAATCAAATTCAACCGTGGCAACGAATCGCTGACGGCAATGTTAACGCCGGAATTGGAGAAGACGGAGTCCCCAATTCTCGACAAGAATTATATGCCGACCGGCCAGATGAAACGTCAGGCGAAATTGTTGGCCAGGTGGGCCATGAAGCGGGCGCCGATCGGCGTGGGCGAAGCGTTCGTGATGGCGGTCGAAGTTCCAGTGATGGTCGTGTCCGGTTTTGCCGACATGATTCGGAAGCCGTCGAAGATCAAAGACAATGTCGGGGGGCCCGGGAGTATTGCGAAGGCCACGAGCGACGCGACCCGCGAGGGAATTGCGAACGTCATTTTCTTGGCGGCGATGCTAAGCATCTCATTGGGCATCTTCAATCTACTGCCCGTCAGTCCCTTGGATGGGGGCCAGATGCTGGTTGCCTTTGCCGAGATGCTGCGGGGAGGCAAACGGTTGAGCCTCAAGGTCCAAAGCGCGGTGGCGGCGGTGGGACTGACGATCATCATGATGATGGTCGTGTCGATCATCTTCATCGACGTCGGGCGGCTCACCAAGCAGGATGACTCAGCCAAGGGCATCGAGAAGCCTGCAAGCAGTTCCAAGTAAGCCCCCACAATGAAAAGGCCTCGCCAAAATGGGCGAGGCCGAAATTTTTGGGTGCGGGTCACAGTTCAGATTGCAGGCATGTTGGCAGCCGCCTGGGAGGATAATCGAGTTGCCTGGCTGACGTGCCACTTGGTGATCGTGGTATGAAGTCGGCGTGTTGAATGGTGGAACCTATGCGTTCCGGAAATATGTCGATTTCAGTAGCCAGCTAGTCCACACATTTCTGACTCGAATTTTGGGGTTTTTGCGTGAAGAGACAAAATAGACTCTAATTTTGTCGCAATAAATGTCACCATGTGTGTCATGGGTTCGAAAGCCTCCCAAGGTCCAAAGTCGGCACGGTACCTGGATACGCACCCGTGGATCACGTTCCAAGCCGACCTTCGAGGTCTGGACTGGCATGTGTGGGCACAGCTTGGCGAAATCAGATCGAAATGCGATCACCTCGCAAATGTCCCTCTCGCCCCAAATGTGGCCAAGGCGATGCAACTTGTGTCCCTTGTAAAGGGCGCTCACGCCACTACAGCGATCGAGGGGAATACGCTCACTGAAGACCAGGTTAAGGCGATCATAGAGCGAAAGCTTGAGCTTCCTAAGTCCAAGGAATATCTTGGGCAGGAGGTTGAAAACGTTGTTGAAGCGCTCAATGATGTCTTGCAAAGAATGCTCAGCGGCGATGATCTTCAAGTCACGGTTTCCGAGATATGCAGATACAACGCCGCGATTTTGAAAGGCTTGGAGCTAAGTAATGAAGTCGTTCCTGGTGAAATCCGATTGCACGAAGTTGGCGTGGGACGCTACCCAGGTGCCCCCGCCCGTGACTGCGTATATCTATTGGATCGCCTTTGCGAGTGGCTGAATGCTAGCGACTTCATGCCCCAGAATGAAGACCGTGTCCCGATGGGCGTTCTTCGAGCAATTTTGGCTCACCTTTACATCGCTTGGATTCACCCATTTGGTGATGGGAATGGTCGAACGGCCAGGCTACTTGAGTTCAAGATACTTGTGGGAGCCGGACTTCCGGTTGTTGCTTCTCACTTGCTGAGCAACCATTACAACCTCACTCGAACAGAGTATTACCGGCAGTTGGATAATGCCAGCAGATCTGGAGGCAATACCGGACCTTTCATAAAATACGCGATTCAGGGCCTGCTTGATGGACTGCGCGAGCAGTTGCTGACGGTTTGGACTCAGCACTATGAGCTCGTTTGGCGCGATATCGTCCACCAGAAATTTCCAGGGGAGAGTAAGCCGGACATGCGTTTGAGACATGTGGTTCTGGCACTCTCAAGGAAGTCTGAACCATCTACCTTGGCTCAAGTCATGTTTCTCGATGAAAAGGTTATCAAGGACTATGCAACGGTCTCCTCGAGAACGCTTATGCGAGATCTGAAGCAGCTTGAGGAAAAAGGTCTAATTGTCCGCAATGGGCGGGAAATTAGTGCAAACAAGGAATTGGTGTTACATTTCCGCCCGGAACGTCGAGAATGCGAATCGATTGACAACGAGTTTGTTCAGTGACAAAGATAAGAACGAAAACGTGAGAATCCGGTCTACGCCGAGAGTCGATCGAGACATTTACCAATGATCAGGGGTGACACCGGGCTGCGTATCCGATGTCACCCCTGGCACAATTTCAGGTTCAAATTTTTGGGTGCGGGGCGTGACGCTATTCCGAACTATGGCTCGGTCATCCTTGAAGTCGAAATCATGCGCTTTGGGCGAAAGCCTCGCGATAAGGGCGGTCGCCCAAAGAAAATTGCACAAGAATGACCATTCAAGATTTGCGGAATCACCTTTGAATCAGTTCTAAGCTGCGAATTCCCAAGGAGTCAGGCTGACTGGAATCTCGGCTGAAAGACCAATAATCTCGCCGACTTCATTGTGTTCAGCCTCATCGAGAGAATCACTAATTGTCGCGCGTAAATGCCAGAGCGACCAATATCGGCGAACCTTCCAATCCCCGAAGTCAAACCAAGGAATAGAGAGCTTGGGCAGCCCGGTTGAATCAATCATCGCT
>JADZBW010000036.1 GCA_020851885.1 Fimbriimonadaceae bacterium
CAAAAAAGCCAGCCTGTCCGAATGGAGAGGCTGGCTAATCTATTTCGGACTCCGTCTTACTTACGTCGTCGTCGAATGAGGGCCATTGCGCCCAGGCCAAGTGCGGCAATCGTCGCAGGCTCTGGTACAGGCTGACCAGTCAAGATGAATGGTGCATCCTGGAGGACGTCGGCGGCGGTTGCAGGATTGCCTGCATCGAACAGATCTGTCCAGGCAGTTCCGTTCCGCTGGCGACCGTTTTCCGTTCCGTTGTTTCTTAGATCCTGGTATGTGGCGGGAGGACTGAAGCCCGTGCCAGAAGCGACGGCCAGTTGGTAGTCGATCCAGTACGTACCACCACCAGTCAAATTCAGGTTGGCGACATTGAAAGTGACCTCACGAATCTGTCGAGTCGTACCGGGAGCCGTTCCCGGAGCCGGCGAGTTCGTGTTGAAGATCCGGAAGACACCACCAGTCGACAAGCCACCCGTCGAATCGAATACGGTGATCGAATTGGTAACGGAGCCAAAGGTCCCTGTACCAACGATCGACGAACCGGCATCACCCGGTCGACCGCTCCAGATATTCAGGTCGCCACCCGTAAACGGATTGGACGTCGAGCCCGTTTGGTAGGCATACACCTTCACGCCGGTGAGCGACCAACCACCCGCCGCAACCGTGAAGTCGTCTGCGATTCGAAACGAGGTTGTTCCGAGCAAGTACACGGAAAAACCACCGGTCGTATTCGATTCGGTTTGAACTCCCGATCCGTTCGACTGGCATTCGCTCCAATAACTGCCGGCGGCGGCCGCCACGCCGCTTCGAGTCACACTCACTGCATTCAGCTGGGCGACATTGACGTTCGAAGATTGATTGCTATACAAATTTTGGCCAAAGGCGCTGCTTACAAAAGCAAGCGACATTGCCAACAAGATTGTCTTTCTCATTGCCCCTCCAATTCATTCCCATACGCGCGTCGCTTGAACCAGTCGGAACTGGCAACGCAACGAGGTACGGCTTGTAACAGTTACTAGGCTACATCAGATTCACGTCTAACGAGTAGACATTGAATGCAATTCGACCTTGGCAAATTGAAACCCAGCAATTACACCGTGTGCAATAACGATAGAATCGCCCCAGTGTTATCAGGAGACCGCTTGGCGGACGCTGCCCATGAATCGAGATCGTTGTCGCTACCGGTCGCCTACTCGGTCTTCTGGGCATTCCGGGGGCCTTACCGCCCTAAGTCCCAGTTTCTCTTGGTGGTCGTCGTAAGATGCAACCAGGGAATTTGCGAATGACAACGAGCTTTTCTGAATCGACCGACATGATCATGAGCCCAAAGGAGGCCGAAGCAGTTTTCGAGCTTTGGGCCAAGAGGCAGTCCGAGGGCGAAATCCTCCGGCAACGCATGTCCGTCCAAGATATGGCGGAGGCGATGTCGATCCCTCCCAGCGAGGTCGAACAGATGCTGAGTTTCGTGCGATCGGCCAACATGGCACCGCACGAGCCCACCAAGATCAAGAAAGCGCGACCCATCAATAGCTTCCTGATTACCGTCGTTGCCGTGACTTGGTTCGTCATCTTGATCGGGAGTTCCTTCCTCTTCTATTACTTGGGGCATCGAAACGGTCTGCGCGCAAACCTCTTTGCGCGACCAGGTCCGGTGGCGGAGATGGCGATGGCCCCCCCGAATCCTCCCTATTCCAGCGCGGGAACCGCCGTGACCTACAGCGCCCAGGCGAACTTGGCCGATCAGATTCCCGACGGCGTGAGCGTTGAATTCAATAACTACCGGGTGACCGGTGATAACTCTGGCGGATTCCTTTCCGAAGACGACGTGATGACGGCCCTCAATTCCATCATCCAGAAGGTCGCGTCGCCGTCAAGCGTGATCGCAACCACGAAACTGACGGAAGTTGAAATCGTCGAAGCCATCCAAAATAGAAATGCCGAGAAACTCAGCGGCCTCGTTCGTTTCCAGACCATAACCATCAGCCAAGGGAAAAGCACCTTCCAGCAACCGATTCCGGTTGCCCAGGTGAAGGATCCTAGGATTGTTCGATTGGTTGGGGAGGAGCAAACCAGGCTCTTGAGAATCCTCGCGAACAACGCCCTCCGATTCGGCCGTTCAATGGACGCTCCTCAGCCCACTCGCTAGGAATCCTCGACGGACTCTCCAGACTTGGACTTCTTTCGGCGGACCTTATGAGCCAGCGCCTCACGGAGGAGGAACTCGATCTGGGCGTTCACCGATCGAAAATCCTCCGCCGCAACCCGCTGCAGATCATCCCAGAGTTCAGGGCTGATCCGCAGCATGAAGGCCTTGCGCTCCGCCATTAGCCTGGGTAGAGCGTCCCCGAATTGACCACTGGCTGAACCTGGGTTTCACTGCAGAGTACGACCAGCAAATTGCTGACCATCGCCGCCTTCCGCTCCTCGTCCAGCTCCACAATCTTGTCCTTCTCTAGGTGGGCCAGCGCCATTTGAACCATGCCGACCGCGCCATCCACAATCCTCTGTCGAGCCGCGATTACCGCTGCTGCTTGCTGCTTCCGAAGCATGACGCCGGCGATCTCCTGTGCATAGGCCAGGTGCGAAAGTCGCGCCTCGATCACCTTGACTCCCGCCAAGGCCAATCGCTCGTCCAATTCCACTCCCAAATGCCTGGAAATCTCATCGGTGTTTCTCATGAGGGAGATCTCGTCTTCCTCCGCATCATAGGGGTAGCTGCTGGCGAGGTGCCGGATCGCGGTCTCGCTTTGCAGGTTCACGAAATCGGCGTAGTACTCCACATTGAAACTGGCCTGGTAGGTGTCGATCACCTGCCAGATCACGATCGCCGCAATTTCCACCGGATTTCCCACTTTGTCATTGACCTTCAATCGCTGACCGTTGAGGGTTTGGGCCTTCAAGGAAACGTTTCTTTTTGAGTAGAACGGGTTCGTCCAGTGGAATCCTGCCACCTTGACGGTTCCCACATACTTTCCAAAAAGGAGCAAGACCTTGCTTCCATTGGGTTCGATGATGAAGAAACCACCCATCGCAATCGATGCGAGAATGAAAAGCACGATCATCTTCACAACCATCATTCCCGCATCAGGATGGTTCTCACCCAGCTTGGCGAGTTGGTAGATCGTAAAGCCGCCGTAGACATAAATCCCTAATACGACGAACAACATTAGAAAGCCGGGGAGCGCCCTCTTCTCTTTTTCGTGGACCATTGAATTCTCCTGTGACATCGATATGATATCACATTGATTGCACTCACTCCGTTGCGTTCTGTGGGGAGAAGGTCCCAAATACGCAAGCACCGAGCCTGGTGTTTTCGAGCAAATCGAAGCCCCGCAGCTTGTTCGGAGGATCTCCCAATCCATTTACGACGGAGATTCTCCGCCGATCGCGATAACATTGGCCGGGTGAATTCTCGGTAACCTTATTGGTATGGACTTCGCCCTGACCCAAGAGCACGAACTGATTCGGGAATCCGCCTATAAATTTGGCCAAAACGAAATTCTTCCCGGTCTTCGGGAACGCGATCGTGAGGCGATTTCCGATCGAACGATGCTCGATAAGATGGGCGCGGCGGGAATGCTGGGAATCGCTATCCCAGCAAAGTACGGTGGCAGCGATACCGACTACATCTCCCTTGGCATCGCCTGCGAGGAACTGGAGAGGGCCGATACTTCCGCTCGGGTCGTGATGAGCGTCCACAGTGGGCTTCACTGCCTGACTTTGCTGCAATGGGGTACTGAAGAGCAGAAGCAGCGATGGCTCCCTGACCTGGCCAAGGGCACGCGGGTTGGCGCGTTTGCCCTCACCGAACCGAACGTGGGTTCGGATGCGGCAAATATCAAGACGATGGCGGTTCGAGATGGAGATAGCTACGTGATCAACGGGTCGAAAACCTGGATATCCCTCGCCGACTATGCGGATCAATTCTTGGTGATCACCCGACTCGGCCCAGATCCGGACCCGAGTCACGCCGCCCCTAAGGCGCCCTACGCCGCGTTCATCGTCGATCGCTCGACCGCAGGCTTCTCTTCGAGGCCCCTCCATGGAAAACTCGGAGTCCGTGCAGGCAACACCGGCGAACTCTTCTTTGAAAATATGAGGGTCTCGGCCGATCGCTTGCTTGGCCAGGAGGGCGACGGTTTCAAGATCGCGATGTCGGCGCTGGACCATGGTCGATTCACGGTCGCTTCGGGATCGGTGGGGATCATCACCGCATGTCTCGATGCCTGCGTCAAGTACGCGAATGATCGCACCGTCGGCGGCGAGCCGATCGGTAAGAAACAGCTCGTTCAGCAGATGATCGCCTCCATGGTTCAGGGCCGCGAGATTGGCAGAATGCTTTACTACCGGGTCGGCTGGATGAAGAACACCGGTCTCAGACACACGAAAGAGTGCTCTTTAGCTAAATGGACCAACTGCGCCGCGGCGTTCGACGCCGCCAACAAGGCGGTCGAGATCCACGGCGCCTATGGATTCATCGACGAATTCCCAGTCGAGCGGTATTTCCGAAATTCGCGCGGAGCGATGATCTATGAAGGCACCCACGAAATCCACACGTTGATGCAAGCGGAATATGAACTGGGGTACCGATCGGACAAGCCTTTGGCGCATACTCTGCCGACTTACCCGTTCGCCTAAGGTCGCCAATTCAGCGAAGGCGTGATGTAAGCGTTGACCCGCTTCGCGTGCCCATCGGTAAAGGCCACCGATCCCGTGTCGTGATGCCGGCGAACAAACCATTCTCGGCCACCGCTGGCATTGGAGAGGTAGGCGTCGGCTTCAAACAGGAGGACCGTCTGATTGGGACTGGATAGTCTTTCCATGGAATTTGAAGACAGCGCCTCGTTCATCGCGTAGCTCTGCGGTGTTTTGGCATCGGGGCATTTCAGAATCTCCTGCGTCTTGGTGTAGGGGTAGATCAAATCCGCCCACTTTCCGGCAATCGGAAACCGCTCGTCGTTGTCCGACGCATACATGATCTGCCCCAGCGCCAACTGCTTCATATTCGATAGGCATATGGTTCCAGTCGAGGCGGATCGTGCGGAAGCCAAAATCGGGAAAACGA
>JADZBW010000037.1 GCA_020851885.1 Fimbriimonadaceae bacterium
AGAAACACGCGAGGTGGGGAGCAAAAGTCACGAGGGCCGCGATCAAGACCGTTAAGCCTTCTGAAGTCACCAGGCTGGTGCGACTGCCCAACTGAACTTCGGCGCTGGATCGATAGAAGTAGCTGAAAACCAACCACAGCGCGGTCGTGAAAATCACAAACAGGACGGGATTTTGGGTGACCTTGTCGAACAATCGATCGACCCATCGATAGGCTCGAACCAAGAAGGTGAGATCGATTCTCGGCAACCAAGGCTCGGACCTTCGGGCAGTGCCTTGCACCCCGCTGATCACGTTTTCGACGAACGTGGCAGGGAGACCAAACTGCTCGGCAAGATCCGCGGGAGACCGAGTGGCGTCTTCCGGGTTCTGCCGCAAGTGAAGCGCAAGCTGGCGGGCGGCCCGCAGTTGCGCCTCGTTCGCGATTTCAGAATCCATCTTCCTTCCCGTAATTTAGGGACTTCTTCATCATATCACTGGGGTCGTCATTCTCAGGCCGATATACTTACGAATACGAGTCGGTCGGGTAGCGGCATTTCGCGAAAATCGAAATGAGGAAAGTCCGGACTTCATAGGGCGCAGTGCCCTGGGCAACCAGGGGCGGAGCGATCCGACGGAAAGTGCAACAGAAACAAACCGCTATGGCGGTGCTGGGTATTGGGAATCAGGTGTTTCGGCCAAGTCCGACACGCTTGGATACCCAACACCCAGCATCGTTCCTAGCAAGGGTGAAATCGTGAGGTAAGAGCTCACGTCTCGAGCGGTAACGTCTCGGGAGGGCAAACCCCACTGGAAGCAAGGCCAAATAGGGACGGGATGAGGCGGCCCGCGGACCGTCCGGGTTGGCCGCGTAGATAAATCGCTACACAAAAACAGAATCCGGCTTACAGACCGACTCGCATTTTATGGTTCCGATCGACCTCGGAAACCTGTTCTACAATCTGACCAGCGATGGCCCGGATTCCTCTTTATTACACCTTTGGCAACCACATGCATTGGGTCGATATGGAATGGCTCTGGGGCTACCATGTCCTCCCAGGTTCCATTCGGGACATGCTTCACTTCTGCCGGGAAACCGGTGCTCGAGGCAACGTCAACTTCGACGGGATCGGCTATGAGAAACTCGCCGCCGAGGATCCCGAAGCCCTCCAAGAACTGAGAGAAGCCGTCCAGGTCGGAATCATCGAACCGGTCGGCGGCTCCTATGGCCAACCCTATGGTCTCTTTCATGGTGGAGAATCCAATATTCGCCAGCGGATCTACGGCGCGAGGGCCGTTCGTCGGCTGTTGGGAGTCTGGCCCAAGACGTTTTGGGAGGAGGAGTTCGACTTCTTTCCCCAGCTTCCCCAAATGCTTCGCGGCTGCGGATTCGAGTTTGCGTCGCTCTTCTTCCAATGGACTTGGCACACCCCCGAAGTGCCCAAGGAGGAGGCGCCGGTGGTCTGGTGGGAGGGTCAGGACGGCTCGCGCTTGCTCTGTGCGACTCGGAATAAACTCAATCTCCACCAATGGCCGGAGGACATGGATGTGACCTTTGCGGAAATGGCGGCGAACCCACCGTCAGCGGATGTGCAGGGCCCAACTCCGCTGATCCTCCAGTGGCTGGAGTTGATGCCTTCGCCAGACTGGATGTGCCGAAGCGAAGTCCTACTCCCCAAGATGCGTGAACTCTTGTCGGACGAACGCTTTGACATCAAGATGGCGACGTTGGGAGAGTACTTGGTTGGCATGGGAAGTGGCACGTTTGCCCACATTCCAACCCGTCGCTACACCATGGACGACGCCTGGCATGGGATGTCGCTCGGGAAAAATGCCGATCTCATCCGCCGGCAGTCCTGCGACGCGGAGGAGGCATTGACGTCGGCGGAGGCCCTGTTCTCGACCTTATCCTTAATGGGCAGACCCTATGTGCAATGGGACGTTTATCCGACATGGGAACTGGAGGAAGGATGGCGAAAGCTGCTCTCTGCCCAGCACCACGACAACGATGAATGCGAAGGACTCTGCGCACGAGTCGCCAAAGCCGACTACCAGTGGCTACAGGCTCAAAAAAGTGAATTTCGCGACCGTCTGCGTCGCCACTTCAGACACCTTCCCGTAGGCGATGGCATATTCAATCCCAATGGATGGGACGCTTTCGGGTTACCGCCATTCAGTTTTGGGCCGCGTCCTGATGAGAAACCGCCTCCCAGTTGGATTGTAAAGGAGGCGACCGCGGCAATCACTTTTGAGGGAATGCAAGTCGAAGTGAACCTTGATTCAGCAACCCTGACCCACTTCTCGACCGTCGACTTTCCCGACGGAGTTTTCATCAATCCTGTTTCCCTTCTTCCCATCCCAAGCGAGCATGTGCGAATAACCGAGCTAGATTGGGAAGCCGACGAGATATCCGTCACGATCAGGGCCGAGGTTAACGGACAATCCTACGTCGCCATTTTGACGATCGATGAGGAGAACCGAGGCTTACGGCTGCGCACGGGCTATTCGCAAAAGGAAAAGCTTGCAGGCGGGTTCAGAGGAGCCCTGAAACTCGATTTCCCGTTCAGGAGCCTGGGAAGTTCCATTCGAACCGACACGCCCTATGGAGTGGTGAATGTCGAAGGCAAGTCCAAGGGTCGCAAGAAGTATCCAACCGGCGACTGGATGACTTCACCGCAATGGTTCGAAGAGATCGAAAGTGCTTTCTTCGGCCTCAGCTTCGTCGACTTCCAAGTTGGCGAGAGGGGGGTCCTGGTGATGCAGCAATCGCCAAAGCAATGGTTCCGCAAAGATGGTTCGGCAGAATGCGTTCTCGGCAGCTATGACCCCTGGGACGAGGACGTTTTCAACGAAGAGTTGGACTGTGTCCTGACGATCATTCCCCATGGCGCCTTACCAGCTTCGACTTGCTGGAAGATATGCAATACCAAAGAGCCGATTCGTTACGACCGATCCACAAAGCCCTTCTCCGCCCTCTCTTGCGACTCCCCCAACGTCGTCCCTACCGCCTTTTACCGCGAAACCGAAGACTATTCTGGCAAGTACTTGGACGGCTACGCTGGCCAAGGCATGGGATATCCCTTCGTTCTTCGCTTGGTCGAGTTCGACGGCCTCGCGACCGAAACAACCTTGACGATCTTTGGAACCGTCGCAGGTGCATTCAAGACCAATTTGCTTGGCCAACCCATCCCCACTCTTCGCGGGGAAGGAAACGACCTAGTCGATCTCACGACCGACCCAACCAATGGGCAATCCCAAATCAGGATCTCGATGCGACCCTATGAGATTGCCACTATCTATTTGGACATCGTCGAAGGACGCAAGCAAACCCGCGACTTGGACGCCAAACGAGAGATTTGGGCGACCGTCCACCGGGTCGATGAGTCTTAACCATTGGATAATAGGGGCATGACCCGCCGCGATTTTCTTCGATCCGCTTCCGCCGTCGCGGCGAGCATCGCCTTGCCCATAGCGAATCCGTCATCGGGCGGCGTTGTGCGGGCGGCGATCATTACCGACGTCCACCATGGACTCGCACCAGACGCGGAGGCTCGCTTCGACACTTTTCTGACGGCCACTCGTGAGCGCAAAGGCTTGGACTTTGCCATGCAGATGGGCGATTTCTGCCATCCCGGCGACGCCACCCAGTCCTTCACCAAGAAATGGCGCGACTTAGACCTCCCCCAACTCAATGTCCTTGGCAACCACGATATGGACCATGGCGCCAAGGGCAGGATCATGGAGCAGTGGGGCATGAAGGAGCCCTTTGGCAGCTACGATTTCGGCTCTTTTCGCTTGATCGTTCTCGACCTCAATTTCTTTAAGAAGAAGGGTGAATTGGTGCCCTATGCGGTGGGCAACTACTTCACCGACAACGCTACTCACAACTGGGCCGATCCTGAGCAGTTGCAATGGCTACTGCGAGAACTGAAAATGGGGGACAAGCCGACCATCCTCATCTCACATCAGCCACTGGGTTTTTCCGAGAGGGGGCAACCGCTGCCACCCGAGCAAGAAGAGGTCGTGTCCGTTGTCCTCAAGGCAAGGGAAACCAATCCTCGCGGCGCGGTCGTGGCCTTTCTGTGCGGCCATTTGCACGTGGATCGGCTTGAAATGGCCCATGGCATCCCCTGCCTCTGCCTGAACTCAGCCAGCTACTTCTGGAACCAGGGGATGCACCCGTACCGAGACCCGCTTTACTCCTTCATTGAATTCGATCCGCGCGGCGAACTTCGGGTTTACGGTCGGAAGAGCGAGTTCGTGCGGCAGGCCCCCAAGGTCGAAGCGATCGGCATGTCCGCATCGATTAGCGATCGCAAACTGACCCTCAAGCGACGGTCCTTCGCCTGGGTCTAGCCGACCTTCCGGCAAACATACATTGCTTCAATCTCATCCAGGCTGAGTGGCCGCTGGCCCCAATTCCCTGCCGTACCGCCAAACACCCGATCGCATCGAAATCCTGATTCCCGTAGAATTTTCACCATCTCGGGAGGGATGAACAGTCTCTCTCTTATCTTGACCACCCTGGGACCCTCGGGCAGGTCCCATTGGTCCTCATAGTTGGACACCATGGTTGCGGGATCAAATCGACCGGCTTCGATGAACTCGTCTTTCATCTGCCGGATCACTTGGTAGCCGTTGAGCGTGGTGAGA
The DNA here is from genome assembly GCA_020851885.1 of Fimbriimonadaceae bacterium. Classification (GTDB taxonomy): domain Bacteria; phylum Armatimonadota; class Fimbriimonadia; order Fimbriimonadales; family Fimbriimonadaceae; genus 55-13. The sequence goes on from JADZBW010000037.1 coordinate 4,631, forward strand.
AGGAAAGGAGCGTTCGGTTTGAGGTGGTTCGCGATGTTATCGAGGATCGCCCGGTCATGTGCTTCCGCATCCTCTCCCTGGCCGATTAGGCCAAATCCACCTTCGCACAAGGAGATAGCCGCATCGAAACGATCTCCTTTCGTCGGAAGAGACGCGGAGATTGGGGAGTGGAGGTCGAGCCGCTGAGTGGCATCCGCCTGCACCCAACGAACGGAAACGCCCATGGTTTCCGCCTTCTTGCGCGCCTCGCCCAGCATCCCATCCGATATATCCACACCGGTGACCTGATACCCTCGCTTTGCCAATTCAGCCGCGTGGCGGCCGGTCCCGCAACCCATATCCAGGATCGAAGCTCCCGCGCTCAGGGGGAACAAGCTGAGAAAGAAGTCCACTTCGGCGACCGTGTTCTGCGTGAACGGGTTCTGATCGTAGTAAGGCGCGTGGGAATCGAAAAACTGCTGCCAAGCGTTGGCCATGGGAATAAGGGTACCGGGTGGGCTGAGAGCGCATCGCCGATGGCCTAAGGGGTACCTTCTCGGCATGCGATGGGGCATCGGTCTGCTCGCGATTTTGGCCTTGAGTTCTTGCGGGCCGAAATCGATCGCGCCAAACGAAATCAGACTACGCATCGCAAATTGGGGGGGTGCCGACGACGAAAGCGATTTCGCCGCCAGGCAAGAGGCTCTCTACCGGGAATTCGAGCGCCAAAATCCCGGGATCAAAGTGGTGATCGAGGGGATTCCGGGCCCAGGCGAGTACGTCCCCAAGATGATTCTTGCCCATAACGCAGGCACCACGCCCGACATCGCCACCCTCGACGCCTCCAGTTCCGCCCTCTTCATCAACAGCGGAATGCTCCTGGATCTCACCCCGCTGATCGCCAGGGATCGTGCATTCCATCTCGACGATTTCTATCCCAACATCGTGGATATCGCCCGTCGAGGGGACAAGCTCTATGCCATTCCAAACGACTTCACCCCGATGGTGATGTACTACAACAAGCGTCTCTTCGACGAAGCCCACGTGCCCTATCCGCAAAACGATTGGACCTTTGCCCAGTTTCGCGAGACCGCCAAGCGCCTCACCAAGAAGGATCAGTACGGATTCGTCTTCGCGAACTGGTTCCCCGGCTGGATCATGTGGCTTTGGAATAATGGCGGCGATGTGATCAGCCCCGACTTCACCCGGTCCAGCGGCTATTTGGACAGCCCTCAAAACTCGGAAACGGTGAAGTTCATCGCGGACATGATCAACTTGGATCGCTCTGCCCCCAGCCTCAGCCAGGCCGCCTCGATGGGAGTCGACCTTTTTGCCAATGGCCAAGCCGCGATGACGGTCAGCGGCCATTGGGCGATGGTTGGGTACTCCGCAGCGCCAAAGGGGCCCGACGGCAAACCCAGGATCATTCTGGCCGACCTGGGCGTCGCGATGCTCCCCAACAACACCGGCAAACCGCAAACCGTCATGTATGAATCCGGCTACGCGATTACCAGACGCGCCAAGAACCCCGATGCAGCATGGAAATTCATCAAATTCATGACGAGCGCCTCCTCCCGGATGCAACTCAACAAGACGGGCATCGCGGTGGACGCGCGCAAAGACGTGAGCCAGGAGCGTGGGAAAGACCCGTTGGAAGCGATGTTCCTCCCGATCATTCCCACCTGTCGTCCTCCCTATGGAACGCGAATCGAGGGCTTCGAAATGGTCGAAACCCAGGCTCAAAATGCCATGGATTCCATTCTGA
>JADZBW010000038.1 GCA_020851885.1 Fimbriimonadaceae bacterium
CTTTGTAGGGGCCGATCACGAGGGAGCCGGAACATTGGCCGGTCCAGGTGGTAGTCACCGCACCGGCGTCCAGAGCTTTGGCTAGCGTCAGGATCTTCATCGTCGATCCCGGCTCGAATCGAGCCTGGACGTTTTGGTTCAGATCGCTTCCTTCGCCTCCTGGACCTTGGCGAGTACTGGGGTCGAATGTGGGCCAATTGGCCATCGCAAGGACATCGCCGGTCTTGGGATCGAGAATGAGGGCTATCCCACTTTGGGCTTTGTTGGCCTCCACCGCCCGCCTGATCGATTCCGCGGCTGCCCTCTGCAAGTCGCTATCGAGGGTCAGGACAATGTCGGACCCGTCGACGCGCTTGACCGATCCCTCTTCCATGCGCATCGGAAGGAAGGCACCGGTTCGGTCGCGCATTCCCTTGGAGACTCCAGGCTTGCCAGCGATCACGCTTTGGTATTTGGCCTCGATTCCCTTCGAGGTCTCCTCAGTTCCCAGCAAACCGACGACCGAACTGGCCAACCAGCTCATTGGGTAGCTGCGCTGTCCGGTTCCGCTACAGGAAATACCATCGGCGCGCCAACGGGACTTCACTTCGTCGACCTTGCGCTTTTGCTCGCTTGTAAGCATTTGCGGCCACGTTCTCTGACGCTTCTCGCCACGACTGAACTCGATGATCTCCGCGCCCGAAACCCCCGAAGCTTTGGAGACATCGAGGAAGAAGCCATCGCTGCTCGGAACGCTGTCAAAATCGATATTGAGCTGATAAGCGCCTTCATCGCGAGCCAGCACCTTGCCGTCCGACGTAAGGATTTGACCACGGATCGCGGGCTCGGTCGACGTCACGATCAACGACATGGCCTTCGAGGCCTTCTTGCGGACCTCTGAACTGCCGAAGGTCTGAACCCGCGCCTGACTGTAGAAGGCGGCAAGGAATACCGCCGACATAGCGAGTCCTACCCAACGGAGTCGGACCGGATTAACGGCTGGCGACGATTTCATTCTTTGAAGACGGTCTGGCTTTGGCATCTGGAGCGACGAATCCACTTTGGCGAGCCCAGCGCTCAAGTTCGGCAGGATTCGAAAGGGCATCGATCTGCTTGGCCAGAACCAGTTGAGAAGCGACCGCCGACTTCAATCGTTGGGTCGCCCGAATGCCCTCGCGACGGGTCTTTTCGACCATAACATGGCCGGCAAGGCTGCTCGCCCCGAAGGCCACGAGCGTAACCAGGAGAAATGCGGTCATCGACCGCATGGCCTGGACAATCGGGGCCTGGCGGCTTCCCGCAACGACCCTTAAATTGGGTCGGGTCTCAATTCTCGTCCTAATTGCTGGTACTGCGCTCATCCTGACTCTCCTATCATTCGGTGGCCATCCATGGCCCAAGGCCTTCTTCCTTAACTGGTCATAATTTTCTTGCGGCGGACGGCACGGAGCTTCGCACTCCGACTTCTCGGGTTCCGTGCAATCTCTTCGGCGGTCGGAGTCTCGGGCTTACGAAAGAGCTCCTCGAATCCTTCTTCCGACAATTCTCTCATCGCTCTCTTGGTGGCGCGATCCTCGCCGGAGTGATAACTGAGCACGGCCAACACTCCGCCCGGCTTCAGCGTTCTGCCAATTTCGGCGATCGCCTCTTCCAAGCCCTCCAATTCTTTATTCACCGCGATTCTCACGGCTTGGAACGTCCGGGTGGCCGGATGAATCCGCTTGTCTCTAGCCTTCACCGGCACTGCGGCCAAGACGCAATCGACCAAGTCCTGAGTCGTGCGCAACGGCGTCGACTTTCGCCGCTCCACGACCTTTCGGGCGATCGCTCTTGCCCACCGTTCGTCTCCCAAGTCCCAGAGGATCTGCTCGATCTGGTCCAACGACATTCGATTCAGCATCGAAGACGCCGGCTCTCCAGAACTCCGGTCCATTCGCATATCGAGGGGCCCAGCCTCCTTGAATGCAATTCCCCGCTCTGAATCGTCGATCTGCGCACTATTCAAACCAAGGTCCAAAAGGATGCCGTCCGCTTGCCAATCGCGCTTCCCCATCTCTTCGGGTAGGTTTCGGTAGTCCGAATGGACCAACTCGATTTCGACCCCCACCGGGCTTCCAATTCTCGTTCCCGCTTGTTCCAGCATGGCGCTGTCCCAGTCCATTCCCATGAACCGGCCTGAACCTGCGAGCCTTGCCAGTAACTCGATCGAGTGACCGCCCAAGCCAAGCGTCCCATCGACGACCGTCGCTCCCGGACCAATCGGGAGAATCTCAAGGATCTCCGCAAGCATTACCGGATCGTGTTTGAGCTCCGTCAATGCCCTGCCCTCTAGTACCGAAGCTCGCCGACTCCTTTCATCATTCGGTAAGCCTTGTCGATCTTCTTCCAGCGCTCGACTCCGTACTCGTACGGACTGAGGTCGTACTTGTCGAACTCTTCCTTGTCCCAAATCTCGAGCCGATCGCCCGCGCCATTCAGAACGATGTCCTTTGCGAGTCCGGCCTTCAGCTTGATCTTGTACGGAAGGACGAACCTTCCCTGCCCATCGAAATTCAACTCGTCGGCTACGTGGTTGAGCATCAACCGGGTGTAGTGCTCGCGGCCCTGATTCATCGAATCGTAGGAGAGCATGTCCTCGACTTTTGCCTCCCACATATCCAGTGGATAGAGGGCCAGACAACCAGTTGGCGTCAACGCTGCTATAAAATCCCTGCCCAGTCGATCTCGGTTCTTCTTGTCGACAAGGATGCGCCCCTTGTCGTCGATCGTCGCCTCGGAATTGCCGTAGAAGCGCTTCGGTGTCGATTTTTCTGTATTCGCCATCCTCTTGCACTTCCCTCGCCTCTGGAAAATTTGGGCGACCTCCGCATCCTTGCATTGGTCGCCCGCCAAATCTGGGTAGAGCACCCCGCCCTGCCCCATGAGTCTCGTCGCTTCTCTTCCTTAGTTACGCGATTCCCGTGGAGTGGATATTACTGGGAAAAGTATGGGAATGCAATACAATTTTTGGGAATTTTATGGGAAAAAACTGTACGTATACATGTATATATACACATGTCTACTATTTCCTTCTAGAAAATGAATTCATGTGGTGGTCCCATGGTGATTCGAACCTAAAAACGCCCGGACTATCCCATTAGTGAAAGCGCCTAGTGGGCTATCTCAAGTGCGCTCTTGAACTGTTCACGATAGAGATCGCGATAGATACCTTCTCGCTCTACCAGGTCGGCGTGGGCGCCAATGTCCGCAATCCTGCCGTCTTCGATCACATAGATGCGATCAGAGTCCACCACCGATGAAAGCCGGTGGGCGATGATAAACGTCGTACGCCCACGCATCACCACCGAAAGCGCCTCCTGGACTCTTGCTTCCGTTTCACCATCGAGGGCGGAGGTGACGTCGTCCAGGATGAGGATTGCAGGATCGGTGAGGAGCGCCCTCGCCAAGGCAAGCCGTTGCTTTTGCCCCCCGCTAAGCTTGATGCCATCCTGGCCGATCATGGTTTCGTAGCCATCGGGAAGTTCCTCGATAAAGCTATGGAGGTCCGCAGCTTTGCATGCTTCGATGGCCGCTTCATCGGAAGCCGTTGGATTACCATATTTGACGTTCTCGAGAATCGAGACGCTGAAGAGGACATTCTCCTGAGCGACCATCGCCACGTTTCGCCGCAGGGACTCCAAGCGTAGATCTCGCAGGTCGTGACCATCCACCCGGACTGCGCCTTCCTGAGGATCATAGAACCGCATGAGAAGGCTCATCAAGGTGGATTTCCCGCCGCCACTATGTCCCACCAAAGCCACAATCTCTCCCGGCTCAACCGTCATGGAAACATCGTCGATGGCTTTCTTGCCTTCGACATAGGAGAAGCTGACTCGGTCAAATTCGACACGCCCACGCACTGACTCTAGCGGAAGAGCATTGGGCTTATCTTCGATCTCGGGTCGTGTATCGAGGGTCTGGAAGACGCGTTCCATGGCCGCCAACGCCCACTGGAGCGAGTTGTTGAAATCGACCACGCGCACGGCCGGGTTGAAGACGTAGCCGATATAGAAAGTCAGAGCGACAAGAACGCCCGTGGTCAACTCTCCTCGCTGAACGAGTGTTCCCCCATAGGCATAGACGAGGCCGGTTCCCAACGCCGAGATGACACCTGAGACAAGGCCCAAACGTCGGTTCAAATGAACCTGCCTCATGTCGAC
>JADZBW010000039.1 GCA_020851885.1 Fimbriimonadaceae bacterium
ATGCGTAAACGAAGTGTTGGACGTTTGCCTGCTTGGCAAGTTCGAGCAGGTTTGCGGTACCGACAATATTGCTTTGGATATACGCGCTGGGCTGGTCGATCGAGAATCGGACGCCTGCCTGGGCTCCCAAATGCAAGACGGCATCGTATCGGCGCGATGCAAGGAAGGACTCAAGCGCCTCAGAATCGGCCAAATCGAGACACTTGAAGTCGGCTTCCGGCAACCTCGCCATCCTGGCCAGCTTCAATGCGGGATCGTAATAGTCGCTGAGATTGTCTATACCAATGACGGAGTAGCCTTGATCGAGCAATCGCCGAGCACAGTGGTAGCCGATGAAACCGGCAATCCCAGTGACCAAGACAGTGGCAGGCGCTTCGAGTCGCATCGAGTTAACCGCGCGACAGTATACTGGCGCGCGAAGAGAGGACGATGGCATTGAGAGGAGTCGAGTTTAAGCCGCTGAAGCGCCATGAAGATGCCCGGGGCTGGTTGGTGGAGCTCTATCGGGACGATGATCTGCCCGAGGGATTCTCACCGACGATGGGCTACTTCAGCTGCACCAAGCCGGGCATCGTGCGTGGTCCCCATGAACATGCAGATCAAACCGACGGCTTCATCTTCTTCGATGGCTGCTACGAACTGCATCTTTGGGAAAACCGTCCCGGTGAGCCAGAGCATTACGAAGTCTTCCCCGTAGGAAAGGACAACCCGGTCTTTGTGACAGTGCCCCCCGGCGTCGTCCATGCCTACAAAAACGTGGGGGAATCCGATGCGTTCGTCATCAATGTGCCGGATCGCCTGTACGCGGGTTGGGGGCGAAAAGAACCGGTGGATGAGATAAGGCACGAGAACGATGCGAATTCGAGGTTTAAGCTTTGACCCTCCTCGTCACCGGAGGCGCAGGGTTCATTGGCTCGGCTTTCGTCCGGCTTTGCCGCCGCACCATGCCGGAAACGAGGATTGTCATCCTCGATGCGCTCACCTATGCAGGGAATCTGACGACGCTGTCGGAGGATCTGGCGGACCCACGCGTGCGATTCTATCCGGGCAAGATCCAAGATGCCACGGTTGTGGAGGGCATCCTCAAAGCGGAAGGCGTCACGCATCTGGTCAACTTCGCCGCGGAGAGCCATAACGACCGGGCGATGATGGAGGCAGGCTCTTTCATTCAGACCGACGTCTATGGCGTCTATGTGCTCCTCGAAGCCTGTCGCAAGTTCAAACTATCTCGGTTCCTCCATGTCAGCACGGACGAGGTCTATGGTTCCATCGATCAGGGCGACTTTTCTGAATCGAGCCCAATCGAGCCCAACACTCCTTACTCGGCCAGTAAGGCAGGCGGCGAGTTGCAAATTCGGGCCGCCATCAAGGCTCATGGAATTCCCGCGGTCGTAACGCGCGGGGGCAACACCTACGGCCCCTATCACTTCCCCGAGAAGCTGATCCCGTTCTTCATCACCAGGCTTATCGATGGTAAGAGGGTTCCCGTTTACGGGGACGGGTCTCAGGTGCGCGAGTGGATCCACTGTGAGGACCATGCGGGAGGCATTCTCCATGCACTCCTTCATGGCAAGGACGGCGAAACCTACAATGTGGGAGATCGTAACGAACGCCGAAACATGGAGGTTGTGAAGATCCTCCTGGAGGAAACCGGCCGGGACGAGTCTTTCATCAAGGCCATCCCAGATCCGCGAAGAGGCGCGCACGACAAGCGCTATTCCATGACGACCGAGAAACTCAATGCCCTCGGTTGGAGCCCTCAGAAACCATTCGAATCCAGTTTGCGTGAGACGGTTGCCTGGTATAAGGAGAGGCAAGATTGGTGGCGTCCTTTGGTGGCAACCGACGACTATCGAAGCTTCGTGGAGGCGTTCTATGGCCCCTCCCTCGGAGAAGATCTATGAAGGCCCTTATCCTTGCCGGCGGGACTGGCTCGCGTTTGAGACCGATCACCTACTCGATGGCAAAGCAGCTTGTCCCGGTCGCGAACAAGCCCGTCATCGAGTATGGAATTGAAGCGATCGCCCATGCGGGAGTGACCGACTTCGGCATCATCGTCGGCGATACCGGCCCGGCGGTCGAGAAGGCCGTTGGCGATGGCAGTCGATGGGGCATCAAAATCACCTACATTCCACAGTCGGCACCGCTCGGATTGGCCCATGCCGTCGCAACTGCCAAGCCCTTCTTAGGTGACGACGACTTTGTGATGTATCTTGGCGACAACCTAATCAAGTCCAGTGTCGCCACCCTGGTCAAAGAGTTTGAAACTCACCGACCCGCCGCGACCATCCTGCTGACTCCCGTTCCAAATCCGTCCGATTTTGGCGTTGCCGAACTTGAGAATGACCGAGTGGTTCGCCTTCAAGAAAAACCGAAGGACCCCAAATCGAATCTCGCCCTGGTGGGCGTTTACCTGTTCGACAAGCAGATCCACGACGTCATCGCCGTCTTGAAACCAAGTGCGCGCGGCGAGTATGAGATCACCGACGCTATTCAAGCGCTCGTCGACAATCATCTGAACGTGCGCTCCCACATCGTGGAGGGCTGGTGGAAAGACACCGGCACGGTCGATGCCATGCTCGAGGCCAATCGCCTGATCTTGGAGGACTTGGAACCATCCAATGACGGCGCCCAAGATGAACACTCTCGCATTGAAGGTCGAGTCCGCGTGGGAAGAGGATCGATCATCGAAAACAGCGTGATTCGTGGTCCCGCGGTGATCGGGGAGGGCTGCCTGATCAAGGACAGCTACATTGGTCCGTTCACGGCCATTGCCGATCATTCAAGACTCGTAAGCACGGAGATCGAGAACTCGATCGTGATGAACGATTGCGAGATACAAGATGCCCCATCCAGGCTGGCTTCCTGCCTCATTGGACGGGGCGTTACGATCCGCCATCAAAAAGGAATGCCCCGCACGATGCAACTTGTGCTTGGCGATTCAAGCAGCGCCGCCTTACCCTAAAAGTAATTGTCGCTGACCGGGCCCGCTGCGTCCATGAACTTCGCGACAAAGTCGATAACGTCTTCCGGATTGGCGCCATCGTATTCCGGCATGAATCGGTAGAAGACCGCATCCGTCTTGAAGTCACCGCTGAGGGGTCCCAAGATCATCGCCATGCCCAGGTTTGGCGTCGAGGGGTAGAAGCCCTTGGGCCCACTATAGAAGAA
>JADZBW010000040.1 GCA_020851885.1 Fimbriimonadaceae bacterium
ATGCATGTGATCGCGGCAAAGGCGGTTGGGTTCGCGGAGAATTTGCGACCTGAATTCAAGGAGTACACGGGTCAGGTGATTCGCAACGCGAGCGCGTTGGCGGCGGCCCTGATGGCCGATGGGTTCAAGATTGTGAGCGGGGGGACGGATAACCACTTGATGCTCCTCGATCTGCGAAACAAGGGAGTTACCGGTAAGGCAGCGCAGATCGCCCTGGACAAGGCAAGCATTACCTGCAACAAGAACTCGGTTCCGTTTGACGACAAGTCTCCGCTGATCACGTCGGGGATTCGGTTGGGCACTCCGGCGTTGACGACTCGGGGGATGAAGGAATCCGAGATGGCACAAGTGGCGTCCCTCATCTCAAGAGTGATCAGCTCGATCGAGGATGAAGGGGCCATTGCTGGAGTGCGGGCCGATGTCCATGCACTTTGTGAGCGGGTCCCGATTCACTAGGTGGACCGTTCCACTCAGGCTGCCTTCGGTCCACATGCGTATTGGAGCACTCCGGTTGTCTGGCTGGGAATCGCTGGGCTTGGGATTTCGCTGGCAAGTTTGGTTGTCGTCTTTGCTCGTCGGCGCAAATCACCGAACAGGTATATCGCCGCTATCGCTCTATGCTTGGTTGGTTGCATGATCGCTTTCGGTTCGATGCTGCTGCCAATGGTGGATGTCGTGACCAAGACCTCCTCAGGCGTCGGAGAGGATGAAGGAAGATAGCCGCCCGTGGTCCAGTGCGGCGCAACAACTTTTCAACGGGTAGTCTCGTACGCACAATGATGAAGCTCTTGCGCGTCCTCCCATTGCTCGCCATTATCGCCGTCGGCTGTTCTGGCGGTCGAGAATCGGTATCCGCGACAACGGGATCGACTCCCGTTTCGACAACGGGTGGCACTCCCTCCGGCGAGAAGATGAAAGTGGCTCTGCTGACGCCGGGTCCGGTGAGCGATTCGGGTTGGAATGCCATGGCTTATAAAGGACTTCAGGAGATCCAGAAGCAGTTGGGGGCGGAAGTCAATAACCAGGAAGCCCTGGACGCGAAGATCAAGGACGCGGCTCGCACTTACGCCCAGCAGGGTTACAAGCTGATCTTTGGCCACGGGTTCGAATACAACAAACCGTTCATGGAGCTTGGCAAGGACTTTCCAAACACGATTTTTGTGAGTTCCTCCGGAAGCGAGACCTCGGCTAACGTCGGCGCTTTCCGTTTCTATCTCGAGCAGAGTTTCTACCTTGCGGGCATGATGGGCGCGAAAATGTCCAAGACCGGGACATTGGCCATGATCGGTGGGGACGAAGTGCCTTCGATCAAATCCACATTTGCGGCATTCAGAGCAGGCGCCGAAGCGGCACGGCCGGATGTCAAGGTCATTCAAGTATTTACCGGCAGTGGGCAGGATGTCGCCAAGGCCAAGCAAGCGACCTTGGATGCGATTGGCCAGGGTGCGGATTTTGTGATTCACCAGGCCAATGCCGCCGCTCAGGGGGTCTTCGATGCCTGCAAGGAAAAGGGTGTCTATGCTTTTGGCTCCAATGCGGACCAGAATGACAATCCCAGCGGCGCGGTGATTGCTTCCGCGATTTCGAGAGGGGAATCGGCCTTTGTCGATCTGGCCAAGCAGGTTCAGGCGGGCACTTTCAAGGGTGGGGTGGCGCTCATGGGAATGGACAGTGGGGTCATCGACCTGGTGATCAATCCCAAGTTGGCCGACAAAGTCCCAGCCGATGTCAAGACGCTTCTCGATGAGACCAAAGCCAAGATCGTCAAGGGCGATTTGAAGATTCCGAAGGACGAGTTCTAAAGGATTCCAGTTCGACGCCGGGCGCGCTAACCTGTAAACTCAACTCTATGCTCGAGGTCCGCAGCGTATCCAAGTCATTTGGTGCGTTGAAGGCCCTCGACAGTGTCTCGGCGACCTTTCAATCGGGCGAGATTCATGCGGTTTTAGGCGAGAATGGGGCGGGGAAGTCAACCCTTATGCACGTCCTGTCCGGCTTCCTCAGTCCGGATTCGGGCGCGATCCTATTGGACGGATCACTCCTGCACCTTGGCTCTCCAGGGGAGTGTCGACGCCTTGGCATCGGTATGGTCCATCAGCACTTCACTCTCGTCCCGAACTTCACGGTCGCCGAGAACCTCACTCTCTCGAACCTGCAATCGCTCCCGGGCTCGGTAAATCCGATTTCCGACTCGGCGGGAGCGATCGAACTGGCGGCGCAACTCGGCTGGGAGTTTGTGCCCGATCGGCGCGTTGGAGAGTTGCCAGTTGGCACGCAGCAACGTATTGAAATCATCAAGGTTTTGGCGGGCCGCGCTGAAATCCTGATCTTCGATGAGCCCACTGCGGTGCTCACACCGGACGAAGTCGAGGACCTGTTCCGTGTCCTCAGGAAGCTGCGAGACGAGAAGAAGACCGTCATTTTGATTGCCCATAAGCTGAGCGAGGTGATGGCGATCGCGGACCACGTCACGGTGCTTCGACGCGGGAAGCGGGTGGCATCGGCATCGATCGACGAAGTCAATTCTCAAACGTTGGCGGAGTGGATGGTTGGGTCTTTGCCGGCGGCGGCGGTAAGGTCTCCGGCCGTTCTTCGCGACGGTAGCGTGAAAGAGGTCGACCTGACGATTCTCGGCGACCGGGGCGAGATCGCCGTAAAGAGCGCGTCGTTTGAGATTGGTCGGGGCGAAATAGTCGGATTCGGGGGCGTCGACGGCAACGGCCAAGTGGAGTTGGCGGAGGCTTTGGCGGGCCTGAGATCCGGCGTCGGCATTGAATTCCAGGGCACATGGGAGAATCACCTGCCCGCATACATTCCCCAGGATCGTCAGACGGATGGCCTTGCCCTCGGGATGACCGTCGAAGACAACCTCCTGATCGGCGGGCTCGAAAAAGCCGAACTCGGCTTTGGTCCTTTCTTGAATGGGAGGGCCATTCGGGATTGGTCGCGACATTTGATCGACGCCTTTGCCATCAAGGTGACCGATGCAGGCGACCTGGCGGCTTCACTCAGTGGTGGAAACCAACAGAAGATCATCGTGAGTCGAACCTTGGACCGGCGGCCCGAGTTCTTGGTTGTCGTCAATCCAACGCGAGGGCTCGATATCCGAGCGGCGGACTACGTGCACACCAAACTCCTCGAAGCTAGGGACGCGGGGACGGCGATCGCCCTATTTTCCACCGACCTCGATGAGCTTAACTTGATGGCCGATCGAACCTACTTTATGAGTCGCGGAGAATTGAGGGAGGGTTTGGATGCGCTGAATGTGGTGGGCGGGCCATGAGCCGGTTCTACCAGGCCGCCGTTACCGTGGCCGGACTCTTCCTCATCCTTATCGTTGGGCTCTGGGTTTGTGGTTTGCCGGTTGGAAAATCCCTGGCATTGATCTATCAGGGTGCGTTCGGCGATGGATATGCG
>JADZBW010000041.1 GCA_020851885.1 Fimbriimonadaceae bacterium
ATCACGTGGTCACAAGATACGTACAACATTTACATCTCCGTTGGTCGAAGCGCTCCCATCACCGGCTCTCGGGCCGATGGTTCTCGTGCCCGGGATGTCGTTTATGTTGGGCTCATTTCGGTCTACGCGTCGCGCGACGACGGCGTCACTTGGACCGATATTGCTCGGACGGCGACCTCAACGTCGATTTGGCATAACGACCAACACTGCCTCACCCTGCACCCCACCACCCCCAACGCCGGAATGGTGGGCAGTGATGGAGGCGTGGCCAGTTTCGCCTACAATTTGGTGACGAACGTGGCGGCCTTTGCCCCGCTCAGTCAATCCATTTCCGACGTGCAATTCTACGGAATCGCAGTTCATCCGACAAACGAAGCATTTGTGATGGGGGGGACGCAGGACAACGCCACCCCGGCATCCCGAGGGAGTTCGACGGATTGGGCGAACCTATACGCCGGCGATGGATGTTTCTGTGGGTTCAATTTCACGAACCCGGCGGTGCATTACGTCACCTCGCAAGGAGGTTCGATCTATCGATACGACACCGACATGGATACGTCGCCTACGTCCATTTCGCCTGGTGGAAGCGCCCCCTTCGTCACCCCGCTTGCGATGGGCGGCGTAGGCTTTCAGAATCCGCTGACGACGACTGCCAGCAAGTTGCGTCGACATGACGGGACGACTTGGATCGCCTCGGTGACCACTCTGAGTTCCAATGCAAGCCAGATCATTCCGTCGTCTATCGACGGGACGCGCATCTATACCGTCCATGGCAATGGAGACGTCTACATGTCCGTGGATAGCGGATTGAATCTCGTTAAGATCGACGGAGATCTGCCTAATGTGGCGGTCGGGGCGGTCTATGAGAATCCATCCGTCCCCTTCGACGTTGTCGCGGTATTGCAGACGAACAGCGGTGGCGTCGGTCGGGCCTATCGATGCACGAATGTCAATGTTGCCTCTCCGGCATGGGTAGACATCTCAGGTACTGGCGTAAGCGCACTGCCCAAGATTGCGTTCAACACGGTGGTTTGGGATCCCTATCATGCGAATACGCTCTATGCGGGATCCGATATCGGCTGCTTCATGAGCCAGGACGCGGGCGCGACATGGACGAACATGAATACGCTGGGATTGCCGAATGTCCACGTCAACCACCTCGTGGTGGCCCTTGGTGGAACTTACCTCTATGCGGGGACGTTCGGTCGAGGGATGTGGCGCATCCCGATCGGACCGTAGCCGGATCTTGGCCCGGTCGATTTTTGACCGGGCCAATTACAAATCGAATCGAATGCCCTGAGCAAGGGCTGGCCTTTCGACTCCGAAGTAAGTTGTGCTCGTTTGGCGGCGCATGTAGGCCTTCCAAGAGTCGGAGCCAGACTCGCGGCCGCCGCCTGTTTCCTTCTCACCGCCAAACGCTCCGCCAATCTCCGCTCCACTCGTTCCGATGTTGACGTTGGCGATGCCGCAATCGCTGTATCGCTTGAAGTACTCCGCCTCCCGAATGTCGGTCGTCATGATCGCCGAACTGAGCCCTTGAGGCACCTGGTTATGGATTTCAAGGGCCTCTTCGATCGTCTCATACGGAATGAGGTAGGTCAACGGAGCAAAGGTCTCGGAATAGATCGCGTTGGATTGGCGACTTAGCCTAACCAACGCAGGTTTCGCGTAGGCTCCACCAGACTTCGACATCACCCTCTCTCCGCCGATCAATTCCACCGCCTCGCCGCGGATTCGATCCAACGCTCCCTGCATGTTGGCGAACGCGTCTTCGTCGATCAGGGGACCAACCAAGGTGCCCGGATCCATCGGATTCCCGATCTTGGATTCGCCAATCTGGCGATAGGCGTCGGCAAGCGTTCGGAATACCCGATCGATGAGGGTTGAATGAACGATGACTCTTCGCGTCGATGTACAGCGTTGTCCGGCGGTGCCAACCGATCCAAACAAGATCGAGGGAATTGCGACTGCCAAGTCCGCGCTTGGAGTGACGATGATCGCGTTATTGCCGCCCAATTCCAGAAGCGCCCGGCCGAATCGTCCGGCGATTTTTGGCCCAATCGATCGGCCCATTCGCGTCGAACCGGTCGCGCTGATGAGCGGTATTCGCGGGTCGTCGACGAGTTGTTCGCCCTGCGCCGCCGTCCCAATCACAACTTGGCTTAGACCTTGAGGCACACCATCCATCTGACTGCAGACGCTTTCGAACAGACTCTGGCAGGCAAGGGCGGTCAGGGGCGTCTTCTCGCTGGGCTTCCAAATGCATGAATTACCGCATACGAGGGCAAGGGCCGAGTTCCAAGCCCAGACTGCGACCGGAAAATTGAACGCACTGATGATTCCGATCGGCCCCAATGGCAGCCAGTTTTCCTGCATCACGTGTTGGGGTCGTTCACTGGCGATCGTCAGGCCGTAGAGCTGACGGCTGATCCCGAGAGCGTAGTCGCAGATATCGATCATCTCTTGGACTTCGCCACGACCTTCTTCAAGAATCTTTCCGCACTCCAAGGTAACGAGAGTCGCCAAGTCCTCCTTGGCTGCCCTCAAAGCATCGCCAAAGCGGCGGACAAGTTCGCCACGTCGCGGTGCAGGGACGTCGCGCCAGACTCTGAATGCTTCCTGAGCGCCTCTTACTTTGAGGTTGATCTCAGAACTGGATTCGACCTTCAGCGTGATGAGAGTCGACCCGTCGATGGGGGTCTTTACCTCCAAGTCCGAACCTCGGTAGGAATCGAGATTGTGGATCAGGCGCTTCGGAAGGTCGGCGTATTCACTCATGTCTCCAAACGGTGTACCCGTTTTGCTATGATCCGAACATGTCCATCGAGGATCAGCTAAGTGGTGAACCCGAAGATCGAATGCCTGACCCCGAATCGAGGGATCGAATTCTGATCGAAACGGTTACCCGCCACTTCGAGCAGATCTTCGGCCCGGTGGAGGGAGTCATCGAGGACACGACGTCGAGGGTCGCCCCCATCGACATTCTTCGGATGCCCCTCGATTCCGAAGGACTCTTTAGAACGTACGTGACGACAGGCATGGCGTGCCGGCCCATGAACGTGCCGTCCGAAGTTCCCGAACCCGAGGGGTATCGCTATGCCGAATTGGTGCTCCATGTTCCCGCCCAGTGGCCGGTCGATTGGAC
>JADZBW010000042.1 GCA_020851885.1 Fimbriimonadaceae bacterium
CGACGATCCGCTTCATTCCAAGTCGATTGTTCTCTAGAGTCCTGGCGATGTGCTCATCGTCGTTCAATGCCGCGATTCCCGCCAACTGGGCCAAAGAGTTGACGTTGAACGGCTCCCGGACCCTATTGATCGCATCGGCGATCTCAGGAGTCGTAAATCCGAACCCAAGTCGAATTCCCGCCAATCCATAGGCCTTCGATAGGGTTCGCAAGCCTACGACGTTCTTGCCTTGCTCGATATAGTCGGTGGAGACCGGATAGTCTGTTTGTTCCTTGGCGAATTCGTAGTAGGCCTCATCCAGAACAACCGTAACGTGGCCCGGCAGTTCGGCCATGAGGCGGTCGACTTCTTGCCGCGTGACATACGTGCCTGTTGGGTTGTTCGGGTTGGCGATGAAAAGGAGCTTGGTTCGGTCCGTGATCGCGCGGGCCATCGCCGGAAGGTCGTGGCGATAGTCGCGGTCGAGGGGAACCTGGACGATTCGGCTGTCCGCTAGATGGGCCGCCGCGTCGTAGCGGACAAAAGAGGGAAAACCAACAATAATCTCATCTTCCTGCCCGTCCAAAAAAACCAGGCCAAGCAGATGAATGAGATCGTCGGAGCCGTTGCCCACTAGAACCTGCGAATAGGGAACCCCGTAATGATCGGAAACTGCCTGCCGGAAGTCATGCGCGGCTCCATCGGGATAGAGGTGGGCCTCATCGGCCGCCTTCTTCAAGGCGGCAACGGCCTTTGGAGATGGGCCCAGCGGATTCTCATTGCTGGCAAGCTTGATAACTCGCTCCAATCCAAGCTCCCGCTGAACCTCGGAAATGGGTTTGCCCGGGGAATAGGGCGTCATTTGCAAAACGTTCGGGCGGATTGGAAGTCTCATCGACTCTATTTTGGCTTGAAAGCAGCGGCCCGAATGGGCCTGCCTCAAATCACTTCAAAGTTCGGCAGATGAGGGTAAACAAGTAGGAGTCAGTGTCTCGGTCGGGAAGCGCCAGAATCACTTGGCTCGCTCTTGCCTCCCGACCCTCGGAGTCGATCAAAACCGTCTCGCCTTGCCAAGAACCCTGCAAATGGGCGGCAGGAATGCCAACTTCGAGAGTCTGCGTGGATGCCCATTCAGGGTAGCTCTTTTGAAAGTCGCGCTGTCGCAGTTCCTCAAGCGAGGCTGCCCCAAAGAAGTCGAGGGCGGCTCGATTGCATAGGATCAATTCACCACGGACGTTTACCAATCGGATCATGTCTGGCGTTGAGTCGAAAATCTCTTGCAGGCGATCTCGCGTGATTTCGATAGTGCGACGCGACGTGATGTCTTGGATCGTGCCAATGAGTCGAACAACGGCCCCGGCTTCGATGACGGGTTTCGCCACCGAATGGACTCGAATCACTTGGCCATCGGGCCCAAGGCAGCGATAGTACTCCGAGAATCCGGTGCCGCTGTCGATCGACTCCCGAACTGCCTGCTCGACGCTCGGCAAATCATCGGGGTGAATCATCGACATGAATTCATCGCTGTCGAACCACCCTTCCCGCGGTTTCAGCCCGAAAATCTCGAAGAGATTGTCCGACCAACGCCCCACGTTGCGTGAGACATCAAATTCGTAAGAACCCAGTCGGGCAATTCTCTGCGCTTGGGACAAAAAGGTGGCCGAATCTTGGAGGCGATCTCTCAAGATGCGAGACTCATGAATGTCGGTCGATGTGCCGTACCAGCGCGTGATCTTGCCCCGTTCGTCGCGCTGCGGAATGGCTCGATTCACATGCCAACGGTATTCGCCATCCTCTCGACGAATTCGCATCTCATATTCAAATGGTATTCCCGCCGGAAGGCAACGTTCAAGTTCCACGCCGACGTTCGGGAGATCGTCGGCGTGGATGACGGTGTTCCAACCAAAACCAAGGGCCCGCTCCTGACTTAGGCCGGTGTACTCGTAAAACCTTGCATTGTAGTGGAAGATCCGTCCATCCGGATTGGCAACGAAAACGATCTGGGGCATCGAATCGGCAAGGAGCCGCCACTCTCGCTCACTCGTCCGTAAAGCCTTCTCTACCGCCGTGCGACGCAGGATCTCGCGCAGCAGGGTCTCTTTCTCGGTATTGACGGCCTCAAGAGTCTGGGCCGCGATCTTGTCGCTAAGGGTCGCGACGATTTCTGCTCGGTTTTGTCCTCCGACCTTCTTCCGGATCCGTTGCCAATAGGTGCGGACGGTATCCGTGCTGATACCGATCTCGGTTGCAATCTGTTTATCGCCCAAGCCCTTCCGGGCCAGGTGCAAGACTCGCTCCTCTTGGCGTGATAACGTACGTTCTCTGGTCATCCCTTCCCCGATCTGCCCGCGTTTACAAATGTAATTACATCATAGGGTTAATCGATGCTGAGCCCAAGCATCTTTTGGAAGTGATTTTTTAGACAGGGAGCCCGTGATTCCTGATCGCTCGCCTGATCTGGGTTCCCGGGTCTATCCCCGAATCGATCCAAAGGGAATTCCATCCCAACGACGCCGCAACGTCGACATTCTCCTTTGAATCATCGAAGAACAGAATTTCCGCGCCGGATGCTCCGGCACGCGCCTCGAATGCTCGGAAGATGGCAGGATCTGGTTTTTCCAACCGCAATTCATGAGAGGCCAGCCGCAGTCGAAGCATTTCGTTGGCCGGGAATCGGCCCGACTCGGTCATTTCTCGACAATGAGGGCCGTTGGTGTTGGAGAGACAAGCGGTCAGAATCCCCGCCAAATTGAGCGATTTGACAATCTCGTCCACTCCCGGAAAAGGCTCGATCATGATATGGCGATGCACGAGATCGGCGTCTCCGATACTTGGCAAACCCAGGAAGTTCTGAAGATCGGTGAGGTAAGCCTCTTCGCTGACCGCTCCGCGCTGGTAGGCGCTGAACAGGGGTGCATCCGGCAAAGTCGCGGTTGGAGGTATTTCTGGCCGAACCGAAACCCGGGCGTGGGCGGCGGCGTCTAGCCAAAAATGTGCGATGCGAATCAAGACACCTCCGACATCAAAGCAGACGACCTTCACCATGAGTCTGGTTATACTCCGGAGCACTGAGCCAAGAACGGCCAGTACGATTGCGCGCCGGTATGTGGAGCCTCGAGTTCGAGCGTTGGACAGGCTGGATCCGCAATGTTCGCTTGGGCGAATTCGAAGTCATTCGAGCGATCTATGCCGGGGTGCGTGGTGAAAACTGGGAGACGTTTCGCAGTCGGGTGACGACGAGCCATCAGTGCCAACAGGACGACCAATTCGAGGCCACTTGGACGGTTGAGATCGAGGAGCCTGCCTATCGATTCGAAGGAAGGGTCGCCGGCAATCCCGATTCGCTGGAGATCGCCATTCGGGGCGAGTCGAGTTCTGAGTTTCTTACGAGGAGAACGGGGATGTGCGTTCTCCACCCGATGGAGTTGGCGGGCCTTTCCTGCGAGGCGGGCCTTTTCGATGGAAGCAAAATTCAGCGGGCATTTCCCATCGACGTGGAGCCTCATCAACCGTTCTTCGATATTCGTACACTCAGTTACCCCACAGGAACGGCAAGCGTCAGTCTCGAATTCTCAGGCGAGGTCTTCGAAATGGAGGATCAAAGAAACTGGACCGACGCCTCCTTTAAGACCTACTGCCGTCCGCAAGCTTTGCCGCAACCCTATTCCATCGCTATCGGGGAAACTCTGACCCACCGTCTGAAGGTAACCCGTGCCGGCTCGGTGCCAATGAATGCATCCGTCCCCAAACGGCTGAGCATCTCCGAGGAGGTCGTCTCCATCCCGAGGCTTGGCACCGTTGCCGATGAAGTCCGAGAGGAGTGGGACTTCGTACTCGACGCCCATGCCGACAATCCGTGGGAGTCGGCGGGACTCGGAAACCTCGCTTTTGGCGTGAAATTCGTCGACATCAACCGAAACAGACCCCTCATGACCGAGTGGGATGGCGTGGCATTTGGCGCATCGCCGCAGGTTCACACGACGGACGATCGCTCGATCATCGAGAACACCCATACCCTGCGCGAAGTTTGCCACTCCGCGAAGGTACTCGCCGAAGGGAAGATTTGCGCGGTCGGCCCGTTAAGGCTCCGCTCGAGCAGGCAGATTTCGGATGATCGCATCGAGATGCCAATCGGCCAAGTATGGTGCCTCGCCTCAATCATCCATGCGGCGATTGGCGGCGCCGATGCCATTGCCGTCGAGGATGCCCATGCTTGCCTGGGACCCCTGCGCACCACTCTGGAGATCTTGCGACGAAGCTGTGAGGGCACCTTCCGACCCTATCATTCCAGCCATCCCTACGAGTTCATCGGAATCAGATTGGACGCCGATCGAGACGTCTTTATCAACCTCACGCCTTACCTGCAGATTGTCGAAATCGCAGGTGCTGAAGTCGAATTGGAGCCATTCGCCATCCTGGAAATCGGATAATCGGGGCTTTGGTCGGGATCGGGCGCCTGCCTCCTGAAATGAAGGTAAGTTCCTAGCCTGGAGAGGGAAACGATGAAGGTTGGGATCAACAGCTATACCTATCCGTGGAATGTGCGCGGTGGAATGACCGCCGAGCAACTACTGGAACAGGCGATTGGGCACCGCGCGTCCGTCCTGCAACTCTGCGACAACCTGAACCTCGGTGCGCTCGATTGGGATGGACTCAGCGCCAAGGCAGAAGACCATGGCATCGAGTTGCAGGTGGGCAACATTGGCGGGCCTGACGACCTCATCGCCGCCGCGAAGATCGCCGAGCGGATCGGCTCTCCAATCGTCCGATTCGTGATCGGTCCCGCCTTCGCGACCCAAAGCGCCCTGGAAGTTGCGGACGACTTTCGGGAGGCGGCCAAGATATGCCGCGAGCATGGAACCCGTATGGCCCTCGAAAACCATGATTTCTTCAGCACCATCCAGCTGCGAGACATCATCCTGGCGATCGGGCACGATGTAGGCGTCTGCCTGGATACCGCCAACTCCATATCGAATCTGGAGGGAACTGGCGCATTGGTCCATCACCTTGCCCCCCATGCGATCTGCCTCCACGCGAAGGACGTCGTCGTGGAGCGGGAGATCCACATGCTTGGATTTCGAGTCTTTGGAGTCCCCGCCGGACAGGGCCAGGTGGACTTCCCGCTGTTGAAGCGTGAGATGCCCAACCTTGAGTCGGTCATCCTCGAACAATGGCCTCCCACCCGAAATGGGCAGCCGCCCCTCGACCTGGAAATGATGAATGTCGGCTCCAGCTTGGAGTCTCTTCGCGGGGTATGGGCCAACTAACGATCCGAGAGCAAGTCTGCCTCGCCAACCAATCCCTGCGAAGCGAGGGCCTCGTGACGATGCACAGTGGCAATGTCAGCGGTCTCGACGGCGAGATCCTGTACATCAAGCCCAGCGGGATGGATTACGGAGCGATGACGCCCGAGTCGATGGTGCCCGTCGACATCCATAGCGGCGAAGTCCTGGAGACCATCTACCGACCAAGCGTCGATCTCCCCCATCACCTGTTCCTCTATCGGCGCGATCCATCTATCCAATCGGTCGTGCATACCCACAGCAACTATGCGACCGCCTTCGCCGCCGTCCACCGCCCCATTCCCCTCGTGTTGACCGCGATTGCCGACGAGTTTGGTGGCGAGATCCCTTGCACCCCATACATCGACAATGAGGGCGAGAATATCGGCAAGGCGATCCTCGAGTACCGCCGTCAGGCACCCGCGATTCTTCTGGGTAGCCACGGCGTCTTCGCCTGGGGACCCAGTGTTCAGGCTGCCTTGAAGGCGGCGGTCATGGTAGAAGATGTGGCGAAGACGGTGCACGTGGCCCTGCAACTAGGCACCCCTCCCCCATTGGATCCGGAAGAGGCTCTGAAGTGGTGGGAACGCTACCACAACCGATACGGGCAGAATCTGTAGCTACCATGAATGCTCGGACGGCTTTTCGCGCAAGCACTGCTTAATGGCCACTGCGCCTCTGGCTTCAAGCAGGACACCTTTCCTCAATTTTACGAATACGGTAGGGGTGGCACGCAACCGTTCGTGTCACCGCAATTCTGGCAATCTTGTACGCATGTCGCGTCGCCAACGCATTGATTACTCCCGTTGCAGCGTCCAGTGCAATCCAAAGTGTCCTCAGGACCCAAGTGGCTGCACCAATCGCAATCGGATGGCCAAGGCTTTGGCTGGTTATCGGCGAGGATCACCGACGTTACCAGCATAGAAAAAAGAAAAGCCAGGACAAACATCAAGGGAAGACGGTTCGATCTGCATGAACTTTCAGAGTGCCTAGATACCTCCATCCCTATCATTCAACTAGATGGACATACCGAACCCTTTTTCCGTTCGGTCTAAAGCTCCAGTCGATTGCTTTAGACGCGAACGGATAGCTTCATCGACCGCCCAATCCGCTTAGATTGATGCCCTTCATGAAGTATCGCTGGGCGAAGAAGAACAGCACGATCGTCGGGAGGATGTGGATGAGGGAGGCTGCCATCAGCTGGTTGGTTTCGCTGCCATAGCTGTCCTGGAACATCCTCAGGCCGATCGAGACGGTGTACTTTTCGGGCGAATTCAGGTAGATCAACGGTCCGTTGAACTCGTCCCAATGGGAAATAAAGCTGAGTACCGCGACGGTGGCGATGACTGGGCCGGACAAGGGGAGAAGGATCTTCCACCAAATGCGAAAGAAACCGGCTCCATCGAGCATCGCCGCCTCGTCGTACTCCCGCGGCAAGGTCAGGAAGAATTGTCGCATCAGGAAGATGTTGAACGCGCCGCCGCCGAAGAAGGCGGGCAGGATAAGCGGGTAGAAGGTGTCGATCGCCCCCAGTGTGCGCCAGATCATGAAGACGGGAATCATCGTGACCTGTCCGGGCAGCATCATCGTCGCGAGCATCGTGTAGAACATCGCGTTTCGCCCCCTGAACTTGAACCGTGAGAAGCCATAGGCGACGAGCGAACTGGTGATCACCGTCGCGGCAGTGGTGACCACCGTGATGAACAGGGTGTTCAGAACCCACTGAGTGAAGGGAAGGGCGGTCCAGGCCTTGGGGAAATTGTCCCATTGGGCGTGGTTTGGGATCCACTGAGGCGGAAAGGTGAAGGCGTCCTCATTCGCTTTGAGGGCGGTGGAGACGGTCCACAGGAAAGGCACCAGGAAGAGCGCGCTGAGCAAGATCAAGACGAAGTAGCTTGGGAGTTTGGCGATCCGCTTCATTTCGCCTCCCCCTCGTAGTGGACCCATCGCTTGGATCCCCAGAACTGGATGGCGGTAATGATCAGCAGGATCACAAAGAGGACCCAAGCCATCGCGCTCGCCTTCCCGAGTTTGAAGTACTCGAAGGCATTGCGGAAGAGGTTGAGCGCATAGAAAAGCGTAGCGTTGTTGGGCCCGCCCCCGGTCATGATGTAGGCCTGGGTGAAGACCTGGAAAGCGCCGATGACGCCCAAAATCAGGTTGAAGAAAATCACCGGCGATAACAGCGGAATGGTCACGCTGCGGAATTGCTGCCAAGGACTGGCGCCGTCGATCCTGGCCGCCTCGTAGTAGGTCTCCGAGATCCCCTGGAGCCCGGCGAGAAAGATGACCATCCTCCCCCCGCCCGCCCCCCAGAGCGACATCGCGGCAAAGGCGTAGAGCGTGTACTTCTCATCGGCGAGCCACTCGATGCCCGACCAACCAAACAAACCCAGCGCCCAATTGAGGATGCCGTAATCGGAATTGAATATCCACATCCAGAGCAGGGAAGATGCGACCGCCGGGACGATCGATGGGAGGTAGAAGACCGTCCGGAAAAACCTTTGGCCGCGCACTTTCTGATTCAGCAGCAACGCCAATGCCAGCGATGCGGCGATGCCCAACGGCACGGTCAGGATGGCGTAGGCGATCGTGACTTGCAGCGATTTCCAGAAGAGCGGGTCCTCGGTGAAAAGTCGCTGATAGTTGGTCGTGCCGATCCACTTCATCGTGGAAAGATCGTATTTGGTGAAGCTCAGATACAAGGAGGTCAGCATCGGACCGGCGGTGAAGATGAGGAATCCCAAGAGCCAAGGCGTGGTGAAGAGGAAGCCCGCAACGCCAGGCTTGATCGCCTTGCGCTTGATCGGGCGAGTGATGGGAATCACAGTCCCGGCTCCTCGCGGAGGGTCTTGTTGACGGCAGCGGTGGCTCGGCGCATCGCCACCGACGCATCGGTCTCCCGACCCGCGAATAGGTTATCGAGTTCGGGGGTGAGCGTGGCCATCACCTCCGGCCATCGTGGGCCGATCGGCAAAGTCTTGCCTCGCCGAATGGTCATCGCCACCGATTCCATGTTGAAGGGAGGCTTCTTCGGGTGCAGGAATCCTTCGGACTGTCCGAGTTCGATTCGGGTGGGCGCCTGCCGTCGCTCCTGGATGTAGAGGATGTCTTCGGCGATCGGCCCCGTCATGAACTTCATGAACCGCCAAGCTTCTTCGGGGTGCTTTGTTTCGCGGTACATCACCAACTGGTTGCCTTTTACAAAGAAAGAGTCGCCCTTCGGTCCGTTCGGCATCGGGCAGATGTCCCAGTCGAACTTCGTAATCAATTCGTTGTATCGGGCCGTCATGCCGACGTAGTTGAATTCCATTGCGAGCTTGCCGGTCTCGAAGTTGAATGCTGCGTTCGCACCCTGGGCCGGCGTTGGACAGCACTTGTGTTTCCAGCGAAGATCGGCGATCCATTGCATTCCCGCAATAGCGCCTGGGGAGTCCAAGAGGCATTTGTCCAGGGCCGGATTGAGGAGTCGCCCACCGAACGCCTGAATCACGGCGAGATAGAAGGGCATCGGAGGCATGTTGATCCCGAATTGAATCGGCCTGCCTGTGGAATCGAACTTGGTTAGTTTGACCGAATACTCAAGCGCCTTGTCATAAGTCCATTCGCCACGATTCCACAGCGCATAGGGGTCCTCGAGGCCCGCGTCGCGGATCAGCTTCTTGTTGTAGAACATGATGCCTCCGCCGAAAAGGACGTTGAGGCCCTGCATCCTGCCGTCGACCAAGCACTCTTCAATGGCCAATGGGAAGTAATCGCTCTTCTTGAACTCGGCATCCCGCGAGATGAACGGCTCCAGATCCCTGAAGTAATTCCGCTCGGAAAGTTGAGGAAAATCGTAGTGGTCCACCCTCACCACGTCCGGAGACGTTCGCGAAGCGAACATCACGATCATCTTGTTCTTGTAGGAGTTCGCCGGGACCTTGAATAACTTAACTTCGACGTCGTGGTTCCGTTTGTTGAATTCGTCCACGAGTCGCTGTTCTAGGTTTAGCTGCTGGACGTTGCCCCAAGCCATATAGCGCAAATGGACCCGACCGTCTTCGGGTTCGGCGCAACCGATCGCAAGGATCGCTATCAGCGGCAGGAGGTATCGGGACAACGGTCCTATCCTACGCGAAGCTCTCACCTATGTCTAGACTCTTATTACTTCACAGGGTCGATGGCGGCGAATTGAAGGCCGCTGTTCGTCGGTATCGCCATCCACCTGCCGTCCAAGCTCAACCAGGGCCTTGCCGATTTGGTGGAACCAAGCGAAGCCCCCGAAACCGCATCGAAGAGCTCGATCGAACCACCCTGGGCTTCGGACCAGGCAAGCAGTCGCGTTCCGCCGGCCATGAATCCCAGTGCGACGTGCTTCACCGACGAGAACTTCATCTGGCCATTTCGCGTTTCGAAAACCTTCATTCCCTTCTGGGTTTGCGCGGAGCCAGATCCACGTATTCCCGAATTGACCGCGACCACATCGCTGGTTTGGGAATAGAAGATGCCTTGGCCGATGTTGCTATCCACGAGCGGCAGTTGCTGCTGGTCCTCGCGAGCGGGTCCGCGCAAGAGTAGTAGGTTGGACTCGATGCCTGATGTGAGAGGATCCTTGAAGACGGAGACGGAGGAGCCATCTGGGGCGACACTGGCGCCCTGAAGTCGACCGGACACCTGGAAGGAATCTGATTTGCCCGTGGCCAGGTCGATCATAGCGATGGAGGCGGTTCCACCGGCCCCTTGACCGCAAAGCACGAGCACGCCGTTCGAGGAGTTGGCAAAGTTGAGCGCCGTTGAATTGCCCATCGCCGCCGAATAGACCTTGGCGACCTTCGGGTCCGTCATATCCTGAACCATGACCGACGCATAGCCGAGATTGCCGTTCAGATAGAGGTTGATGTAGAGCACGCTCTTCCAGTCTGAGGAAAGGCGCACAAAGGATGTCACCGGCTCTTTGATCTGCTTGAGGAGGCCACCGGTCGCCGTGTCGTAAATGAAGATGGAGTTGTCCTGCCCCGTGATCGCCGCTTTGGATCCGTCCGGACTGAATACGAGGCTGCGGATGGGGCCCGTATGGCCGATCGTGGCTTTGGGCGACAACCGAACGGGGGGCACCTTGGGCGGCACCGTGGTTCCTTGCTTCTTGAGGGTTAGCGCGATTGTCGAAGGCACAGAAGCATCCATGGTCGCCGTTTCCTCCACGGTCTCGTAACCGGTGAGGGACACTTTGATGGAAACGGAAACTGGCGCGAGGATCTCCTGCTCATAGACCAGCGGCGTCTTCCCTTGCGGAACGCCGTCGATGGTCACGGAAGCGCCCTTTGGCTCAGAATTGATCGTGAGCGTCGCCTTCTTGGGCTTCTCTGGCTCCTTGACCAGGGTGATTGAGATCTTGGACTCTCGACCTCCTGTGAGCTCGATCTGCCGTTCCTGAGGCTCATACCCGGTCAAACTGGCCTTAACGGTCACCGTCTTCGTGGCCTTTGCGGGTACATCGATCTCTTTCGCCAGTGGTGAAGAACCGATCTCCTCTCCGTCGACACTCACGACCGCACCGGCTGGCGAAGTGATGATGGTGAGCTTGGCAGGCTTGGGTTTGTCTGGAAGCTTGAGCTTTTTCAGCTTCTCATCGATCTTCGTTTCTTTCTTGGGCTTGAGCTCGACCTCTTTCTCCCGTGGCTCGTACCCGTCCAGTTCCAATCGCACCTTGATCTTTTGACTTTTTTCCAGTTCAAAACCCTTCCGGTAGGTAGTGACGCCGACTTCCTCGCCGTCGATAAAGACCTTGGCTCCATCAGGATTGGATCGGACCGTCAATTTGGCGACTTCCGGCTTCTTGTTGTTCGAAGGGTTCGTTGTGGTACCGGTTCCAGTGGGAGGTCCCTCGGGAACCTTTTTGTCTCCACTGGCGAAGAACAACATCTGGCCTTCGGTGAAGAATTGGTTGATTTGGGGAATCTGCCGCCCTTTCGACATCCGCACGACCGGATCCTGGATCGATGCGAACAAATCCAACATGGAGAATACGTAATTCTTCTCCTTCGCCCGTTTTCGGAGTTCGGTCAATAGGTTGAACGTGAAGACGCCGTGCTTGAATTCGTCCGTCTCCCAAGTCTTCTGGCCCTTTCCTCCCGCTGCGATTGCTTGTCTGGCGGGCATCGTCAAGTAAGCGGCAAGAGGGTTTTCCTCCCCGAATCCGCGAGCCCGTGTGAGCAGACCGCTAAAACAGGCGTCGGCGATCACCGCCACATGCTTCGCAGGACTGCCATCCAGCCGATTCCAGACTTCCTGCATCGGCAGGCAAGTCTTCTCATAAGCCGAGATATCGGTCGAGTTGTCGAAGTCGATCTTGGCGTCGGTGGGGATAAGGAATCCACGATCGGCTCCGGCGGAATCTCGAACCGTCTGGCCATGGCCAGAGAAGTAGATTAGGATTCGGTCATCGGCACGAATTCGCGAGCGATCGCTAAGCTGGTCCAACGCTTGGAGGATGTTCGCCAACGTCGCCTGTTCGTTGGTGAGGACCGTTACATTGGATTCGGGAAATCCATAGAAGTCCACCAAGGTCTGCTTGATCCCGTCGGCATCGTTGACGGCATACTTGAGCTGCGCCGTTTTCGGCAGGTTTGGATACTTGTCGATGCCAACGATCAGAGCATGCGAACCGGTGTAGATCGGCAGGCCCGCCGGATCCTTCGATCTCGTCATCACGAGGTCGCGCGACCGCTCTTGGGCACCCACGAATGCCGCCAAACCAAGCAGAGCCAGGTTTAGAATGCAGAGGAGAAATTGCCGAGTTGCCTGTTTCATGATTTCTCCTCCTTGCGATTCGTTCTACGAAATCGTCTTGAGTTTTGATTCAAGAGCCGACTTCTGATCTGCGGACATTCCTGCCACCTTGAGCCCTTCGTCGAGAATGGCTTTGGCGCCAGCTGAGTCCTTGTTGGCGAGCCGAATGTCGGCAATTCGCAGGTAAGGAATGGCGTAAGTGGGATCGTTCGCGATCGCTTGCTTGTACTTGGCTTCCGCGCCACTTGGGTTGGAGGCGTAAAGGGCATCGCCCTGCTGTCGCAGATCGATCGCGGCGATACGCAACTCCTCTGGCGACAGGTCCCGACTGCCGAACATTTCAGATTTCTCGGGGTCGAGAGACGAGCGGATCTTGAGGATCAACTGCTTCGCCAACTCGGCTGGGCTGAGTCCCCATTCGGTTGCGAACGCCGAATCCGCGGTGATGACGAAGTTCTTGCCGCCAGTGCCAACGACATACTGTCCCTTCACCTGACCGACTTTAAGCATCGTCCACCAAAGTCGGCTGGCCTTGTTGAGCGTCTGCATGCGCTTGGCGACCACGGCGGCACGCTTCTGGGCATCGAGCTTCGACGTCCCTGCGAGGACCTCGACCACGGTTTTGCTCCTGCCACCGATATTCAGCATCACGGCGCCAATCGTCTTTCCACCGGGTGCCATGCGCGAGATTGCCGTAAAGGTCGCCTTGCTGTGGATTCCTGGGATCTTGTGCTTTGGAGTGACGGTTACCGCCTTGGCCGGAGTCGTGGACTTGACGACTTTGGCAGGGCCATTCGACTTGACGGGCGGCACGGCGGTGGTTTTCGGTTTGGCTCCCAGGAGCGCTTCGAATCGGCGAAGCTTGTCCAAGGTGCCGCCACGTGTGCCCATGTCGTCGTCCTTCGGCATGGTCTCCAGGAAGGCGAGCGCAATCTCCTCTTCGCTGGCCCGCAGACTGTCGGGCGTCGTGAAATAGCGCGTGAGGATGGATTCGATCGCCGGGATGTCGGCTTGAACTTCGGTCGCGAATCCACCTTTAACTTTGTTTAGCCAGGTCAATGCATCGGCCAACTTCTGTTGGTTGGTCTGGGCGCCGGCAAGGGCACAAACGGCGAACCAAAGGCAGAAGACGCCAATCTTCAAAACACGTTTCATGATCATTTCCACTTCCTGTCCA
>JADZBW010000043.1 GCA_020851885.1 Fimbriimonadaceae bacterium
ACGGGAGAGGCAAGACCCGTACATTCACTTACACCGTCAGGAATGAGGTAGCTTCGCTCAACCTTCCAGATGGTTCAATCGAGCAGTGGAGCTCCAACGCTAACGGGGAGGTTTCTGCATACACAAACCCACTTGCTCAGGTTGTCTACTACGGGCAGGATGATGGTGGACGTTATACGCTGGTGGACTATCCTACAGGCACGGATACGGTCTTCTCTTACGATGCCGCTGGACGCCGAACAGGCATGGCGGATGCAACCGGAACCACCACCTGGGTCTATGATGCAGCTACCCAGCTCACCCAGATTGTTCAACCCCAAGGGACGCTGAACTACACCTATAATCTCGCTGGCCAACGTACGGCCCAGAGTGGAGCAGGCCAGAGCCAAGACTGGGTCTACAACGCCTCAAGCGGTCGTCTAATGAGCCAAACGAACGGTTTTGGTGACCCTCATTACCATCTGTATCCTTGGGGCGTTCGTGACGTTGGAAACTCATTCTAACGACCTTCAAGTAGCGCGCTTTCCTGGATCATTTGGAGAAGCAGTACAGAGTGTTCTCAGAGAACATCCACACTCTTACGTATATCTCGCTTCGTTGGATGGCGCATTCAAGCCCACTGAGATCGTGCGTGCGTGCAAGTATATGATTGAGCACCAAGAAGGGGCTCATGTTCTACGTCCCTTCTTAGAGTCGGTGACCCCCTACGTTCGAGCAGAGATCATGACAGACATTATTGCCTCAGTGGGCACTGGAGAACAGTTCGAAGAGTGGTTCCCAGCCTGGACAGCGTTTACGTTTCATTCACAACCCCCAAACCCCACAAGTTTTGTTCAGTTACCTCTTGCAGCGGTAGCAGACTTTTGGATGCCGAGAAGTCATAGATCAGGGCCGCCGCTGGCACCTTTGGAGGTATTAGAGTGGATGAGACGTAATGAGTGTTTTAAACTCGTTGCGTCCAACGAGTTCATAGGAGTGATATCCCTAGCTGATAATAGCTTCAAATAATAATGGCTGCATGAGCACCTGAACTCGTGACAACGCTTCGAGTGATGACGCCTTGGCCGCGATAGAACGCCGGCCAGTCCGACGGCACCGTCTCCCACCACCGCAACCGTATCGCCTGCTTTGACCAAGGCGCTGACCGCCGCGTGATACCCCGTGCCCATCACGTCGGCCAGGGCCAGCAGCGACGCCAGGTCTTCGTCCGAAAAGTCGGTCCCGGGCACGACCACGAGTGTGCCGTCGGCATGTGGAACTCGCACGTATTCCGCCTGGCATCCCATGCCTTCCTCGCCACCCCCGAAAAACCCTCCGTTCATGCACGCCGTATGAAATCCGTGCGTACAGTTCGGACATGTCCCATCGCTAAACGCAAACGGCGCGATCACAAAATCACCGACGTTGAGAGTCTTTACGTCCGCCCCTCGCGCCTCGACCACGCCGATCATCTCGTGACCGATGGGACCGACGGGATGTTCGCGAAGCCCTCGGTAAAACCAAAGGTCCGAACCGCAAACGCACGACCGGACAACCCGGACGACCGCATCCGAAGGGTTGCTCAGGGTGGGGATGGGTCGCTCCTCGACCTCGATTTTGCCTATTCCTTTGTAAATTGCTGCTTTCATTTGGTTTTCCTTATCAATGGGCGGCGATTGCCCGCTGCCCGCATGCGGTTCGAGCGCGCCTTAGCGCTCTGAGTACTGAAGCATTGCCGGAGGGAGCCGATCACCCTGGACGTCGATTGCCGAAATCGCAACCTCGATTCGTTCGAGATCCTGGGCGTCTAGCCGCACCTGGGCCGCGCCCACGTTCTCCCGCAGGCGTCCAGGCTTTGTCGTGCCCGGAATCGGGACAATGAACGGTTTGCGCGCAAGCAGCCATGCCAGTGCGATTTGGGCTGGCGTGGCTCCTTTATCGGACGCCATTTGCGATAGGAGGTCGACCACTGCCTGGTTGGCCCTTCGCGCTTCTGGGGTGAAGCGGGGGCTGTTGTTCCTAAAGTCGTCCGTGTCAAGTTGGGTATTGGCGTCGATCTTCCCGGTAAGAAAGCCCGCACCCAAAGGACTCCACGGCACGAAGCCAATGCCGAGTTCCTCACAAGTCGAGAGAATCTCGCCTTCGGGGTCCCTACTCCAAAGCGAATACTCGCTTTGGAGCGCGGAGACCGGCATAATGGCGTGAGCCCTCCGCAAGGTAATGGCGGACGCTTCAGAGAGCCCAAAGAAGCGAACCTTGCCCTCCTGGATTAGATCACGCACAGCGCCCGCGACGTCTTCGATCGGTACGTCCGGATCGACGCGGTGCTGATACAGAAGGTCCAACGTATCGATCTTCAAACGGCGGAGCATGCCATCGGTGGCTCGTCGGATATGATCGGGACGACTGTTGAGTCCGCCGCGACGCTCGCCGGTTTCGGGATCGATCACCCAGCCGAATTTGCTCGCGATTGGGACTTGATCCCGGATCGGCCCGAGGGCTTCACCCACGACTTCCTCATTCGAAAAGGGGCCATATGCCTCGGCCGTGTCGAAGTGGTTCACCCCAAGTTCGTACGCCAAGCGAATGATGTCGACCGCGTCCTTTCGGTCCGTAGCCGGTCCGTAAACGCGCTCAAGACCCATACAGCCATACCCAATTGCTGAGACTTCCAGTCCCATGGTTCCAAGTTTCCGTGTTTCCATTTGTGCTTCCTTCCGACGACCCTGATTACCGTTTGCCACCTCAAACCAATGTGCTAAACTTCCAGAGTCTTGGATGATTTGGTTAATGTTACGCGGCAGGACAACGCTATTGATTACCAAAACCTCCAGAAATCTTCACATTTCCTGCAAACCAACTACTACCACCAACAAGCGCGAGGTCAACCCTATGAATCCGAATGAACCCTCAACCGTAGAAGCCCTTCGCCTGGAATTGGTGCAGAGACTCGAGCGTGCAACGCGTGATGAGAATTTCGTCGTTCCCACAAATGGATTGCTTTTCGTGCGGGCATCACAACCCACCGACCGTATTCACGGCGTCACCCATCGTTCGCTATGCGTGATCGCGCAGGGCGCCAAGGAGATCTTGATTGGGGATGGTCGATTCCGATACGACCCCGATCATTACCTCCTCGCATCCGTCGAACTCCCCATGACGGGAAAGGTCGTGGAAGCGACGCCGACGCGACCCTATTTGGCTCTTCGCCTCGATCTTGAACCGTCCCTGGTTGGTTCGGTGCTCTTGGAGGCGGGTCAGGTGAACCTGCAACCCAAGGAGGCCACGAGCGCAGTGGTGGTCAGCAAGCTGGATTCATGCCTGTTCGATGCCGTGGTGCGCCTGGTGCGCGCCACCGAATCCCCCTGGGAATCCCGCTTGCTGATCCCCCTCATCAAGCGCGAAATCGTCTTTCGCCTGCTGATGGGCGAGCAAAGGGCAAGGCTTCTGAACAACGTGACCGGAGGAAGTCATTCGGGGCGAATCGCCGAGGCTATCAACCAACTGCGAACCAATCTGGTGCAGACGAAGAGTATCGAGGCCCTGGCCACGGAGATGGGTATGAGCGTGTCCGGCTTCCATCATCATTTCAAGGCCGTTACCAACATGAGCCCGCT
>JADZBW010000044.1 GCA_020851885.1 Fimbriimonadaceae bacterium
AGAAGACACAATCCCCCGGCGGCGAATGCCGAACTTGGTGACGAACTCGACGTCGTATCGACCTTCGCGATCCACGTGATTAGGGACGAACTCGCTGACATGACGCCCTATCATCTCATCCGGCGTGTACTCGAGAAGATAGGCCAGATGATCGTTGACATTCACGACGACTCCCTTGGAATTCCGCCTCCAGAATCCCTGGCGCATGTTCGAGAGAACGAAGTCGAATTCAGCCCCGCTGAGCTTGGCGTTTTGGCGCGAGTGGGTGTGCTCGATGGCAAGAATCGCCGCCGGATGGCCGTCTTCCGTTGCGAACGGAACGCCTCGCCATCGCGATCGATCGTGGTCGGCAATCGAGTGATGAGTCTCGAATCCGGTTCCGGCAAGGCAATCTTGGAGTCGGTCATGAAGAGCAACCAGGCGCTCATCATCGAGGACGTTCTCAATGTCCGATCCGCCACCGATGCGATCGAGCACCTTGCCATCCTCGCCATAGACAAGGATGGAATCGAACAACGTCGTGAGCAGCGCGAGGTGACGCATGGTGGAGAACGGGGAACGCGGTGCGGCGCTCCCCTATCCGATACTACCGGACCTTGGCGCCTTCGGGGGTCTCTTTGTCGGGCTGTAGCAGAACTGCCCCGCCATCGGCATCGACAGCGGCAAGGAGCATTCCCTGGCTCTCCACCCCGCGCAATTTGGCCGGTTTCAGATTGAAGACCATCAGCACCTGTCTGCCAATGAGATCCAATGGTTCGTAGTTGACCTTGATCCCGGCAACCACCTGTCTGCGTTCGCCGTCGATATCCAGTTGGAGTTTCAGGAGCTTGTCGCTGTTCTCCAGCGCCTCGGCCTCCACGACGCGGGCAACGCGCAACTCCACCTTCATGAAGTCTTCGATCGTGATCTGCGAAGGTACCGCTTCCGTCTTGGGATGGGGAGTCGTTGGCGCGCTCACGTTCAGTTCGGGCTTCGATGTAACTGGTGTTTGATTTTCCATTTTCTTACTCAAATCAAGGCGAGGGAAGATTGGCCGGGGCTGACACAGAACCGTCCCGGCGGGCAGCGATGCATCGGAGCCAATTTGATCCCAATGCGT
This sequence comes from Fimbriimonadaceae bacterium, assembly GCA_020851885.1. GTDB lineage: Bacteria > Armatimonadota > Fimbriimonadia > Fimbriimonadales > Fimbriimonadaceae > 55-13. Next base: position 1,100 of record JADZBW010000044.1, read on the forward strand.
GGTGGCACCGACCCCAAGTTGAGCCGCGATCGCGTCCGCGCCAATGGGCACGAAGATTCGCATGAGCCCCTCGGCGGCGCGAATGCAGGCCAACATCGATTTCAAGACAGAGCCCAGGGCAGGATCGTTGTTTTTCGCCAGTGCCCACGGCGCTCGGGTGTCCACATACTTGTTCAGGAAGCGCACGAGCCCCATCGCGGCTTCACTTGCTTTGGGAATTTGATACTCCGTCATCGCCACGGCAAACGCTTCCTTGGCCGCGACGATCGCCGCAGCGGCTTCCGCTTCGACCGGGGCCTCCGGCACCTTGCCGTCACAGAACTTGTGGGCCATGCTCAGGGTGCGATTCAAGGCATTGCCAAGATCATTCGCCAAGTCGCTGTTGTAGCGCTGATCAAAATCCTCAAAAGTGAACGTCCAATCCCCCTCCATCGGCATCGTCGCACAAAGGTAGTGGCGAAGGACATCGATCGCCAAGTCTTGGGTGATGCCGGCTTTCGCAGAAAACTCCTCGGCCAATTCCAACGGCCTGACCACGTTGCCCTTTGATTTGGAGATCTTCTCCCCGCCCAGCAGCACCCATCCGTGAGCGACGACGGTCTCGAACAACGGCAAACCTACGCCCCAAAGCATGGCCGGCCAAAGGGTGGCATGGAAGCGCGTGAGAATGTCCTTGCCGACCCACTGGACCTTCGCGGGCCACTTCTCTTCCCAACCGGCATCGGGCCAGCCGGTGCAGGCACTATAGTTGATCACCGCGTCGAACCAGACATAGAGCACCAGTTCCTCATTGCCGGGTACGGGAATGCCCCAACCTGGATTTCTGCGGGTGATGCAGACGTCTCTCAAACCCTGCTTGATGAAGCTGACGACCTCATTGCGACGGTTCTGAGGCTGGATGAAACTGGGATTCTCTTCGATATGGCGGAGCAGACGGTCGCCAAAGGAACTCAGCTTGAAGAAGAAGTTGTCCTCACTGACCCAGCGAACTTCGTTACCATCTGGGCTCTTCCCGTCGACGAGGTCTTCCTCCCGGAAGAATGTTTCGGTGGAAACGTCGTACCAACCCTCGTATTTTCCGAGGTAGACGTGTCCGTTCTCCTGGAGTTTGGTAAATAGAGCCTGGCTCGCCTTGATGTGACGGGGCTCTGTGGTTCGGATGAAGTCGTCGTAGCTGATCCGTGTCGCGTCGAAGATGTTCCGGAAGCGATCCGCGATCTCGGCAACAAATTCATGGGGATCACGGCCCGCCTTTTCCGCGGCTTCCTTGATTTTGAGCCCGTTCTCATCGGTGCCGACTTGGAAGTACACGTCCTCGCCGCGCATCCTGAAGTACCGGGCGGTGATATCGCCTGATAGGTCGGTCAGGATATTCCCAATGTGGGGGACGGAGTTCACATAGGGGATTGCGGTACAGACGGTGGTCTTCGGCATGAGCCTAAGAGTTTACCGGGCGCTTGCCGATGGGCCGGGTTCTGGTGCCTAGCGTCGATCGGCTAGCCCAAGGTCTTCTTGGCCTTGAGGCTGAGCCATAGCGCCTCTCAAATAACCCATGGCAGGTCCATGCCGCTTGGGACACGCGCGGTCCTAACCCATGGAACAGCCAATCGGACTGCCAGGCATCGGGGCAAGAGGCTTGGCCGACCGTTTCCCCTCCCCCATGGGGCGATCCAGGAACTTCTGAATTTCGGAGGCAAGGAGTCGGTAGTGAGCCAAGGATTCCGGCGAGCCAATCTGACTTCGAGCCTTCGCCTTGTCCACGACTGCCATCAACTCGGCAAGCGCTCGCGAACGTGTGCTTCTCGGAACGTCGGCGTCGACCAAGTCCATCAGGCGGTCCACATAGACGCTTTGCACTCCACGGGCGATTTCGGCTTGCCGCTTGCCAGTGGGAACAACCCCAAACACTCGCTCCGAAGTGCGCGCGAGGACCTCCTCCAAGGAAGGGAGTGACTCATCCCGGGCATGCATCTCCACGATGCGAGTGCATCGAGACGGGTAGAGAATTTCCGAGAAGACAAGATCGGCGGCGGTGTTCGCGGCACCCAACGAATCGAAGGCGTATCGAGTGCCCGATGAGAACTTCTCGCGGCTATCCCCATATCCAGGAGCCGGTGGATTCAGCATCGAGGCCAGGCTAGGAGGTAAATCCAGGAAACTCGGACTGACGCAGTCCAGTATGAGGTCCAGGGCTTGGCGCTGCTGCGCACCGGGCACGGACCGCACCGGCCGAGGTTTGTCGAGATTGACGCTATGCTCGTACTGGAGGCCGCCCAAGGTCTTGGCCAATGTGCCGAGATCATATCGGTGGAAGAAGTAGACCGGCCCCAGGCTCAGTTCCAACTGGGACATCGGCAAGCCTGGTCGCATATGGTTTGATCCGAATTTCGTCAAG
>JADZBW010000045.1 GCA_020851885.1 Fimbriimonadaceae bacterium
CCTTGGCTGCCACCTTTTCCAAGAGTTCCTTGAGAAGTACGTAGTGGACGTCCCCGACTTTCACGATGACGTACGTGAACTCGGGATGGAATGCGACCGCCAAGTTCGCGGGGATCGTCCAAGGCGTCGTCGTCCAGATGACGGTGTAAAGGTTCGGAAACTTCTCAAAAATGCGATTCGGGTCCTCCAACAATGGAAACCGGACGTAGATCGCCTTGCTCGTGTGGTCTTGGTAAACGATCTCGGTGTCCGCGAGTGCCGTTCGACTGGTTGGGCTCCACATCGTGGATCGCAAACCCTTGTAAACGTAGCCGCCTTCGACCAGTTTCTTGAAGACCCGGACGATTTCGGCTTCGAACTCGAAGTCCAGGGTGCGGTAGGGGCGCTCCCAAAGTCCGAGGATTCCGAATCGTTTGAACTGCTCGGTCTGAACTTGTACGTACTTCGCCACGTGCTCACGACAGGCTTTTCGCAGTTCGGCGCCGGTCGGTGTGATCTTCTGCTCAGCGAACTTCTTTGTGACCGCCTGCTCGATGGGTAGGCCATGAGTGTCGTAACCGGGCACATAGGGCGCGTGGAAACCCATCATCGTGCGTGACTTGACGACGAAGTCCTTTAACGTCTTTTGGAAGGCGGTGCCAATATGGATGGGCGAGTTTGTGTAAGGTGGCCCATCGTGCAGGATGAACGTGGGCTTGCCTTTGCGGCTCTCTTGGATTTGGTGATAGAGGCCCTCATCGTCCCAGATCTTTTGAATCTGCGGCTCCAAAGTGGGCAGGCCAGCCTTCATCGGAATTGTGAAGTCTGGATCGGGCAGATTCAGGGTCTGTCGGAAGTCCATGGGAATCTGGCAGTTTACCTTCCGACTCTAGCGAGACCCGGGCGAGCCCCAGCACAACGAGGTGCGCCATGCCGTATAATCAGAGCATGGTAGACGGAAATCTACCACTCTTGAAGCAAAACCGACCGTTGCGCTATCTGTTTCTCGACTTGAACGCCTACTTCGCTTCCGTCGAGCAACAGGAGCAGCCTGCCTTGCGCGGTCGGCCCATTGGTGTTTGCCCGGTGATGGCGGACACTTCCTTCATCATCGCTGCAAGCTATGAAGCCAAGCGATTTGGCGTCAGGACAGGCACCCAGATCGGCGAAGCGAAGCGACTCTGCCCTGACATCGAGCTGGTTCCGGCCCGCCCTCCGGTCTATGTGGCCTATCATCGCCGAATACTGGAGGTATGCGAAGCGGTCCTCCACATCGAGGAGGTCTGCAGCATCGACGAAATGCGGTTCCGTCTGATGGGCGAGGAGAAACATCCTGCCCGCGCGGTGGAGCTTGCAAAAGAGATCAAAGCGGCCATCCACGAACACGTGGGGGACCAAATGCACTGTTCCGTTGGAATCGCCCCCAATCCCTTCCTGGCCAAGTTGGCAACGGAAATCGAAAAGCCAAACGGGTTGGTCGTACTGGAATCCAAAGACCTGCCTCAAAAGTTGTTTGGACTCAATCTCACCGATTTCACGGGCATCAACAAGCGGACCGCCCTTCGCCTCAATGCAGCGGGCATCTTCACCGCCCAAGATCTCTGCGAAGCGCCACTGGAGAAAATTCGGGGCGGATTCAACAGCATCATCGGCGAACGATGGTGGTACCTGCTCCGGGGCTATGAAGTGCCGCAAGAAAAGCACGAGCGGAAGAGCCTTGGCCACTCTCACGTCCTGCCGCCAAAAATGCGTACCGACGAGGGTTGTCGGGAGGTGTTGTTGAGGCTCCTGCAAAAGGCGAGCGCCAGGTTACGCGCCAATCGGCTTTGGGCGAGCCACATGATCGTCTTCGTGAGTTGCTTCAAAAAGAATTGGAGCGTTCGTATTGCCCTGCCGCCAACTCAAGACACGGTGACCATGAACGAGTATTTTCTGCGCGAATGGGAGAAGCGCAGTTTCGAACTCCCAAGATCGGTCGGCGTCACCTTCTTCGACCTGAGCGTTGCCGAGCAGGTCACTCCCTCGCTCTTCGACTCCACTCAAGAGCGGTCCAAGTTCAACGACGCAATCGATTTGGTCAACCAGAAGTTCGGCAAGAACTCCGTTTATTTGGCGGGCATGGAACGGGCGAAGGACAGTGCCGACGAGAAGATCGCCTTCAACAAGACATGGCTCTTCAGCGAAGGAAAGGACGACAATGAGTGGGAAATCGACACTTTTCGCGGAATGCCTCCACCTGAGGACTGAACGCGACACAATAGGTCATGGGCTCAACGACTCTGCCTCGCCTGACTACGGGCGGCCACGAGATCGACACTTCAGTCGAGAACTTTGGTTGGCTGCGTGATTCGAATGATGCTGCCTCTGACTTCGAGGAGCTGCGCCGTCGAATGGACTCCGACGGCTATCTGTTCATCCCTGGCTTTTTCCCGAGGGAAGATGTCAGGGCAGTGAGGCTCAAGATTTGTGAGGTCCTCGCCGGCGAAGGCTTGCTGGATCCAGAAGTAGACATTGAAAAGGCCCTGGCTCGTCCCGGAATGGAACTCTATTTCCGGCCTGACATTGCCAATGGCCCCGCCAAGCCCGTCTTGGACCAGGTGATCTATGGACCCAAGATCATGGACTTCTACACGCGATTGCTGGGAGGCGAGGCCACCCACTATGACTTTACGTGGCTCCGCACGATCGTTCCCGGCAAGGGAACCTACCCCCATTGCGATGTGGTCTACATGGGTCGCGGCACCCATGAGGTCTACACGGCCTGGGTGCCTTTGGGAGACGTACCGCTGAACGTTGGCGGGTTGATCGTGCTGGAGGGAAGCCACAAGAACACGCCCAGCCTGGAGGAGTATCGGCATATGGACGTCGATACTGCTTGTCAGAACATTCCTGGGCGCAGTCAGACCGATGCCGCTGGCCGGCCTTACTTTGGCGCGATTGGAGACAACATGCCATCGCTGCGGCAAGAACTTGGTTGTCGAATACTGACGTGTCCCGAGTTCAAGATGGGAGACCTTCTGACCTTCAATGTCTACACGGTCCATGGCTCTTTGGACAATCAGTCCACGGAGATCCGAATGTCCTCCGATTCGCGTTATCAGCTGAAGAGCCTGCCGATCGACGAGCGCTGGGTCGGCGAGAATCCACCCGGACATGGGGGCAAGATGGTTCGCGATATGATCTGCTAGCCAAAGAGGGCGTCGAATTCGCAAAGCAGAGTCGCCAGGTGGGAGTATTCGTCTCGACCGTCGAACTCTCGAACTGCGTGGATTCCGACCATGCTTTGCGATGGCCAAGGGCCATCGGCCCGTAAGCCGTCCTCGATTCGGTCGCAAAGCACGTAGCGCAACCACTGCTCGAACGCCATCGTGTTCATGCCGAACGCGCCCATATCCTGGAAATCCTCAGGCGATGGTTTTGGAATATTCCAAATGCCTCGCGCTTTCATCTCCGCGACGATCTCCTCGTATTTGGCGCGGATCGAGCCGGTGGACGACGGCATATGGGAATTCTGGCCTTCCAGGTGGCTCGCCAACCAGGCGCGAAGGTCGCAGGGGCTCGTTGTCGCCAAAGTGTCCAATCGAATATGAGCTTGGCTTAGATCCATGAACGCCGTGATCTCATTCGGTACCGCCACACAGAAGAGCCCGGCATCGATTGCGGCCTGGATGCCATTTGTCGAATCCTCCAGTGCCACCGAATGTTTGGGATCCACCCCAAGCCTGCTGCACGCGGCCAGGTAGAGATCTGGAAAAGGCTTGGCTGAGACGACATCGTCGGCACAAAGGATGGCCTGAAAGGAGTTGTACAGTCCAAGGCGATCGAGGTGATTGTCCACCCATGAATGTTTGGAGCTGGAGGCAACCGCCAGGGGTATGCCTTCTTGCCGGGAGGCGGTAACGAGCTCCCGAACTCCAGGGAGTGGGTCCGCCGTGTCGATGGCACTCATTCGGACGTGCTCATACTCGACCTCGACTCCGCTTCGATCGATGGACGGACCTATCTGTCGCTCAAGGATATCGATCGGGGATTCGGCGATCTGTTCGGCTCCCCTCCCGATGGCATGCTTCCAATAGGAGTCGGGAAAATCCAACCCATGTCTAAAGAAGATGTGTCGCCATGCCTGGACTTCGGGTGTTTCTGTATCGAGGATGAGACCGTCGAAATCGAAGATAATGGCTTGAAGGGGCACGGACCAAGTTTGACATGCGTCCGGGACGACTTGAGGCTGAACTGGTACCCTGAATGGCAATGGGTGTTGTTCGCGTTAGTCCCCTCGGCGGCGTAGGTGAAATCGGAAAAAACTGTACGATCGTGGAGCAGGGGGATGATATCGTCGTCATCGATTGCGGCCTTTCCTTTCCCAATGAGGAGATGCTCGGGATCGATATCGTCATTCCAGACTTCACCTATCTGATTGAGAACAAGCATCGGGTGAAAGGCATTTTCATCACCCATGCCCATGAAGACCATGTGGGCGGCTTGCCGTACTTGATGCCGCATCTCGACTGTCCCCTGTATCTCTCGGAATTCGCCCATGCCCTAGTCCGGGGAAAGTTGGACGAGAAGATCCCATCGAAGGATGTGAAGTTCAAAATCTTCAAGCCAGGAGACATCATCCAGGCTGGCTCCATGAGCGTCGAGCCGATCAGGATCACCCACTCGATCCCCGAGACCTGCTGCATGGCGGTACGCACCGAGCACGGGATCGTCTTCTTCACGGCCGATTTCAAATTCGATTTCACGCCCGTCGACAGCAAACTCACCAATATCACTCGAATCGGTGAGATCGGCCAAGAGGGCGTCCTGCTGCTCCTCAGCGATTCCACGAACGTCGAGCGGTCGGGATGGGGTCCTAGCGAGCGCAGAGTAACCGAGGGCTTGCGCAACGTTTTCGCAACCGCCCCTGGACGCGTGCTGTTGACCACGTTCGCCAGCAATATCCACCGAATGCAGCAGGTCTACGACGTCGCGGCGGAAATGGGCCGCAAGGTCGCGGTCGTCGGCCGTCGGATGGACCAAAACCTCGATACCTGCGAGCGCATGGGTTACGTGAAGATTCCCAAGGGGACGCGAATCCCGCTTGGCGATATGAAGATGTACGCCGACAACCAGATCGCCATTCTCACCACTGGAAGTCAGGGAGAACCGATGTCGGCGCTTGTTCAAATGTCCAAGGGCGAGTACGGGAGGCTCCAGATCAAGCAGGGCGACACCTTGATCTACTCGGCACGCCCCATCCCCGGCAACGAGGGGGCGATCTGGCGCACTGTCAATCGACTCTTCCGCCAAGGTTGTAACGTGGTGTACGAATCACCCACCCCGATCCATGTCTCCGGCCACGCCTATCAGGAAGAGCTGAAGATGATGATCAACCTCACGAGGCCCTATTACATCGCTCCGGTTCACGGCGAGCCCCGTCATCAACACGTCTACAACGAAATGGCGATGGGCATGGGATATCCCGAGCACCGTACCTTCACTCTCAGCGATGGCGATGCCTTGTGCATGGACGACACTTCGGCAAGCATCGAACCCGATGCGATTCCGTTCGGCCGAGTTCTGGTGGACAATACGGGAACGCCTGGAGTTCCGGATGAAGTCCTTCGCGACCGTTTCAATATCGCCAACGACGGCATCGTCGTGGTGACGATCGCCCTCGACGTGGAGAAGGGCGAGATCATCGCCGATCCAATTCTCCAGGCTCGCGGTTTCCACGGTCCGGAGGGAACGATGGACCACGCCTTCGATGTGCTGTGCGACGTCCTTCAGGCCCTCAGCAGCGAGGAGCTAAAGGATGTGGGGCGGGTCAAATCGGATGCGGCGGACGTCGTGAAGAGGGCGATCCAGAAGCGGGC
>JADZBW010000046.1 GCA_020851885.1 Fimbriimonadaceae bacterium
TCCTTCCTGGGACGCACTGGCTTGGCGAAGGCATTGGCGAGAGAGATAGGAACGCCGCCTTGCCGTCTAATGAAAAGTCCAAATGAGGGGAGGTTTTGCGCTGCGAAGGAGCTTTGCTTGCCGGTCGGGATGGCATAGACCATCGCTTCGAGGAAGGCTTTAATGACCCTATCGGCCTCGGCATAGTCGTTCGCTTCGAGCGCTTGCGTCCACGCCCCGTTGGCGCGAGCGGTTTTGCGCGCGAGGTTACGGGCGAGCTGGTCGCGATCTACAAGAGCATAGCGGTAGAAGCAGGCGCTATTGAAGCCGACAACGCCCATCATCCCCGCACCGGTCTCGTCGGCCGGGTTCAGATCGTCAACGGCGGTATAGAAATCCATTTCCATATCGACCTTATGGGTGGAGATGGGGTGCGCGACTTGGCAGGAGCCGTCTGTGTTGCGGTCCGGTTGTTCTGCCAGCATGCGGCCGAACAGGGCAATGTCGGCGGACATACCCGCTCTATTAATTTCTCCTGTAATACCCTTAGCCACAGGCGCAGCAATCTCGCTGCCACTGCTGAGCGCATCCCAGTTGTTGTTAATGGCGGTAATGCATGTATCAAGTTCTTGTCTGCTGACGAAGATCAAAACTGCGGTTTTTTCGCCGTCCATTTTGGAATAGAACTGAGCGAGAAATGTCTCCAGGGCAGTCCCAATTTGTTTCTCAGTTCGTCCTTGCTTCGCCAGCTGTGGTGCGAGTTCGGTCTTGAGCAGTTTCGTGCGCTCACCAACCGTTGCCGAGCCGTTTTCCCTCCATAGTTGTCTTGTGCTTCGCTTCGTACACTGGCTCGAAATCCGCGCCCGGCGAAAACCGCCAAAAGTGGCGCTCTTGGGCTGCCCCGTGTCGTCGCGATTCAGGTTGGATGGGGCGAAATTCTGGATCAGGTGTACCTCGATTTTGATACCGGAATCACTCATGGTTTTCTTTCTCCTTCTGTGAGTGTGGTGTCGCTGTTCGCGTCAGTTAATGAGTCGGGTTGCTCTGCGGCGCTCTTGTAGAAGTCGCGGGCCCACTTGAGTTGGACGTGACCCTCGGGATGGTCCCATTGGAGCAAATCATCCAACAGTCGGAACCAGTCGAGTGGCTGCTCGTTGGATTTCAGAAGGCTGACGGCGTGGCGCAAGTGATCGTCAATGTCGTCTGGATGGGCATTGAGCAAGGCGACGAATCTGGCTTCCATGCTGTCGCTCTTCTGTTTCAGCTGGCGAAACGCCGCGCCAAGACTGTATCCCCTGCTATACTTGGGGAAAGTCCCGAAGAGCGTGGCGGTTACGTAATACCAGCGGTCGGTGTAGTCCCTTTCTGGAAGATATGGCACGACGTGCTTATGCACGCGGGCCATGTCGCCAGGTTCCTTGCCGATGCCGCTACGCAAATCGGCAAGCGCGCCCCGGTCTTCCTGTCCTTCCTTGGCCAGGTTCAGCAAATAGCCGATGAATGACTTCTGTCTCTCATCACAACTCATTTTTTCTTGCCTCCTTTCCCCTTCGTTTTTCCTTCGGCCTTGGCTTTCTTCTGTGGCGGTGGCTTCAGGTCGTCATCCGTGAAATCGGTGCGCACACGCGCAACGGCCTGAATCGCCCTACCAGTCGAACCAAGCGAGCGAATACTCTCGTTCAATGCCCGCTCCGCCTCACGCTTTACGCATTCGCGCCACCTGCATGTTGCCATTTGTTGGTCGTCGGGTTTCCAATCCGCTTTGGCTTCATCCCAATCTTTCGAAAGATTGTCGAGCAGGGCAAAAAAGTGCTTCTCTAGCCGGGCCCAGTAGGGAGGGCGGGGATCCATCGCCTCGACGATTTTGGCGATCTCTTCTTCTTTAGGCTGCTTGCCATCAGGTGCTTCGGCGTTGGGCGAAAGGTAGAGTTTCGCGATTCGCCGAGTGCGATGGTTGAGTTCGGTCGCTGTTTGCTCAGCATTCTGGAGTAGTCGCCCAAGCCTCTCGATCAGGTTTAAATCGCCGAGCAATGTGGCAGGAACTGGCATTCGTTCATGCCGCCACAGCAGGAACTTACCGGCTTTGTTGGGTGCTGAAGCCAATCCCACGACCTGGACCACAAGTCGTTTCGACGCCTGCATGATTTTGGCGGAGCGCGCTCGGGCGACCAGGTTAAAGCATTCAGGCCTGCGCTCCTTGCTGCTAGGTACTGGGATGGTGAGTATTGAGTGGGCATCACGCCAAGCGGCCTTCCCGCTGCTGAGCCCCAGCGTCGAAATCCCCTGCTCCTTGGAAGTGCGATACACTTTCATCGGGTCGCCGGGAGACTTGTCAGCAGCTCGCCCCTGCGTGTAGTACATCTTGGAGACAGTATCTTTTTCTGGAAGTAACCGGATCAGTCGGCTTTGCCAGGTCAGGCGGTCAACGATGCCATAGGCCGTGGTGCTTCGACGGTTTTTGCCTTCAAGCCTGTCGCGATGTTGATTCGAATCATTCAATTCCCAAGGAGGTAGTGAACTGACTTCGATTGGTGCAAGATTGCTCATTAATGTCTCGAACAAGGTCTCGCCTTGCAGCCAAACGTTCATTCCCCGCAGTGCAATTGCATCTGCCGAGTAGGGTAGAGTTTCCTTGACCCCGCTAATCGTGGCGTTGCCGCTCTTGCCGAAACCGAGTGCAAACGACTGACACGCAATAAGCTGCTTCGCCGTGTAGTCGAGCGTCCAATCAACCCGTTCGTCGTCACTGCAATGGTCAAAAAGTGTTGCATTGTTACCGCTGGCGCACTCCGTTGCCAGACGATTAACGGAGATTGCTCCCTTCGTTTCGAGTCCGGCCATCTGATAGAAAGGATGGGTCTGAGACAGGAGGTCAAACCGTATCTTCCATTTGGTAAAGTAGTCCCCGACCGCCTTGGGGTCAAATCTGGCGGGAGAGTAGAGAATCTTCCACTGAGAAAAGTCGGTGGGGCCTTCAAACGTCCGGTAGAGAATCGCCAGCAGCAAACGATGAATCGCGACTGTGATGAGTGGCGAGTCATCACA
>JADZBW010000047.1 GCA_020851885.1 Fimbriimonadaceae bacterium
AGCGTCGAACGCGCTTTCGCTCACCCTTGAAGATTTCCGGTTCTTGCTCAAGCCGACGCTTGCGGCTCGCTTTCTTGTGCAGGAACTGGTGGTTGTTGTGCGACTTCCGTCGCAGGATCTTCCCTGTTCCCGAGATCTTGAACCGCTTCGCTGCCGTCTTGTTTGTTTTCAGCTTTGGCATTCTTCTTATTTCCTGTTTGCGGCTTGGGATTCAGCACCATGATCATCATTCGTCCGTCGAGCGAAGGCGTTCTTTCGACGACGGCGATCTCTTTGACGAGATCCGCGAACATCTCCAGTTTCCTCCGTCCGAGTTCCGGATGGGTGATTTCCCGAGCCTTGAACATGCAGGTCACCTTGACCTTGTGTCCCTCTTCCAAGAAGCGCGTCGCATTTCGGACAAGGAATCCGAGATCGTGTTCCGCAATTCTCGGACTGATCTTTATACCCTTTACCTCTTGCTGTTTGCTCTTCTTGTCCTTCCCTTGCTTGCCTTCCAGGTATTTGTGCTTCCCGTAGTCGATGATCTTGCATACAGGTGGCTGGGCAGTGGGAGAAACAAGCACGAGGTCGAGCCCCTCGTCTCTAGCCATTTGGAGAGCCTGCCGGCTCTGCATGATTCCAAGTTGCTGGCCTTCCGAGCCAATGACTCGGACGTCGCGATACTTCAAAACTCGTTGATTGATCTCCGGACCGGGCTCGGGGCGCGGAGGCCTTCTAAATCCTGCTATGTTGTTTCACCTCGAATGTTCGCATTTGTGGACCCGTTAGTATATCTCGGGTAATTCTGACGGGCAAAGAGGGATAAAGGTTGCATCTGCTTGAACAGGCCTTCTCGCAGGTATTCTCAGAGTCAGATTCACTTCGAATGGTTTGAAAAATGAGTCTTCAAGAATCTCCTTATTCTGTGTGGCATTCGGCCCAGCGTGTGTGCGTCATCGGCGCGGGAACCATGGGAGCCGGCATTGCGGCCCACCTGGCCAACGTCGGCTTCCAAGTAACTCTGCTCGACGTTACGCGAGAAGCCGCCGTGGAAGGCCTCGCTCGTGCCAAGGCCGCGAAGCCTCCCCATTTCTACCTCCCCGAGCGCGCTCAAGAGATAGAAGTTGGCGGAATTCGAGAGTCCCACGAGAGTATTCAAAAGGCGGACTGGATTTGCGAAGCCATCGTCGAGAAGTTGGACCTTAAGCGGCAGCTCTTTTCAGAAATCGAGGCCCTGATTCGCCCTGATGCAATGGTCTCGACAAATACGAGCGGGCTGCAAATCGCCTTGCTTGCCGAAGGACGATCCGAATCTTTCCGTCGGCGTTTCCTGGGAACCCACTTCTTCAATCCTCCCCGCTACCTGAAGCTCCTTGAACTCATTCCGACCACGGACACCGATCCGGAGGCACTCAGCGCCATGTCCAACTTCCTTGAAGAACGGGTAGCAAGGCGGGTCGTGATCGCCAAAGACACTCCCGGCTTCATCGCCAATCGATACGGAATGTGGGCGATGTACCACGCCATCCATACCGCAGAGAAGCTTCACCTCGACATCGAGCAGGTGGACGCCATCACGGGTCCGTTCTTGGGACGCCCTCGCAGTGGGAGTTTCCGACTTAACGACATCGTGGGTCTGGATATCATGGCGGACATCGCCGCGAACCTGGTCCAACGCTGTCCACAGGATCCCCACATGTCGAACTTCGACGCCCCGAAGTCGATGTCGGCTCTGATGGAAAAGGGCTGGATTGGCGACAAGGTAAGGCAAGGCTACTATCGCAAAGAGGGTAAGGAGCTACTCGCCCTGAATCTACAGACATTCGCCTATAGCCAGCGCGAAGAACCGGACCTGCCGTCCCTGGTCGAACTTGGGAAGAAGCCCCTTGGCGAGCGAATTACCGAAGCGATGACCCGCCGTGACGAGGTGGGAGAATTCCTGCGCAACCACCTCGTTCCCGTCCTCCAATACGCAGTCTATTTGAAGGATGAGATCAGCCACTCGGTCCTCGATTTCGATCGCGTCATGATGTGGGGCTTTGGCTGGCAAATGGGCCCGTTCGCGATGATCGACGCGATTGGCGCCGATAAGCTCGGTCTTCCTTCCGAACCCAATTTCGGGACTGGCACGATGCGCTCGGCAGCCGGAGCTTACGTTCCCACGCCCGCCGAGCCGGAATACGCCCAACTTCGAGATTTTCAGATCATCGACAAGGGTGAATCCTTCAACCTCTACGAACTGGGTGAGGGAGTCCAGGCCGTCGCCCTAAAGACCAAGATGGGCGTGATCACGCCTGAGTTGGTGGCCGAACTCGGAGACTTTGCGAAGTCTCGTGGCCAGCAACCCTTCGTCTTAACCAGCGAACAGCGATCCTTTTCCGTTGGCTATGATCTCAAAATCTTCGATGCGGCAATCGAGCGCAAAGACTTCGATTCCATCGAAGGAGCGCTTGAAAGGCTCCAGCAGCTCGGAGAAACTTTGGAAGGCTGCGAAGCGGTAGCCGCCGTTTTTGGGCATTGTTTGGGCGCGGGACTCGAAGTTGCCTTGTCCTGTGCCCGCATTGCCGCGCATCCAGAATCGAACATTGGTTTGCCTGAAGCCAAAGTTGGCCTCCTTCCCGCCGGGCGCGGCACCACCTTGATGCGACTCTACAATCAGTTTTCTGCGAAACGGCTGGCCGAAATCGCGAAGACTCTCACCGATGGGACGATCTCGATGAATGCCGATCACGCCCGATCTCTGGGATATCTCAGGCAAACCGACGTTACGGTTTACCACCCAGATCGCCTGCTCACCGAAGCGGCTCGACTTGCCAAGACTTGTGGATCGACGAAGCGACCTTATTGGCATACCCCGGAAGGACCGATTAGCGGAATGATCGATCGAGAACTGGAGGAAGGTAGGAAAAGCGGCATCTTCTCAGACCATGACAAGACGATTGGCGACAAGTTCCGCGTGATCTTTGCCAAAGCCGTCTCCTACGAAGATGCATTGCGATTGGAGCGGGTTGAGTTTGTCGATCTATGCAAACGAGCGCTTTCCCACGCCCGCATCAAACACATGCTCGAGGACAACAAGCCGTTGAGAAACTAGCCCCCAGATTGTCGGTCGCGGGGCGATTTGAGAAACAACCAGATCGTCTTTCCCAGATATCGGTAGGATGCATGAACTCCAACCAAGCATGCGTCCGGAGTTGGAAACACGTTTCCACGGGCCCAAGCCGTCACACTGAATTGCTTGCCGGGTGCGATGCGCCTGATCTCGTACGGAGGATTGAACCTTCTACTGAGGATATAAAGGCCCGCCTCCTGTATACAGACGCTCTCGACGGGCTCCGAACCGACATTTCGAAAGACGATCGTGAACTTCGTCTCGGGCCCGATCGTCTTCATCGTTCCCTGGATTGCCAGTGGAAAGAGGACGCTCCTTTGCGAAGACTGTGCGATACCATGTCTTGGGAATATCGTGGCCGCCAGACCCAAAACAAACATCATCCAATGGCGCATCTAGTAACCTTATACGCGACTTTGCCGACCGTTTGACTACGATTTCGGTTCGCGCAAGGATTCCTGGTATTCAATGAAGATTCTAGTTCCTGTGAAAAGGGTCGTCGACCCCTATGCCAAAGTTCGCCCACTACCCGACGGATCGGGCCTCGATCTGGGGAATGTCAAGTTCGAAATCAACCCTTTTGACGAAATCGCCGTTGAAGAAGCCGTTCGTCAAAAAGAGAAAGATCCTTCGGTAGAGATCACGGTTGTCAGTATCGGAACCGCAGAGTGCGAGGATCAGCTGCGAAAAGCGCTCGCCATTGGCGCGGACAAGGCAATCCTCATCGAGACGACCGCGGTCTTCGATTCACCGGGAATCGCGGGAGAATTGGCTGAGTTGGCCAAGGAACTTTCCCCGGACATCATCCTGATGGGTAAGCAGGCAACGGATGACGACTGCAATCAGGCAGCGCAGATGCTCGCCGCAAAGCTCGACTGGCCACAGGCGACTTTTGCCTCGAAAGTCGTCCTTTCGGGTCAGTCGGCGTCGGTAACGCGGGAAACGGATTCCGGCGAAGAGACCCTTCAGCTACCGTTGCCTGCCGTGATCACCAGCGATCTTCGATTGAATGAGCCCCGGTACATCGCCCTTCCTGGCATCATCAAGGCACGAAGCAAACCGCTCGACAGGCGACCAGCCAAGACTTCCCCAAGCCCGAAAACGCGAATCGCTTTCATGGAGACGCCGGCCGCTCGGTCAGCGGGGAGAAAGATCGCCAATGTCGATGAGCTTCTATCAGCGCTAAAAGAAAGAGGTGCCCTCTAGTGTCCCGATTGCTATTGATCGCCTTCCAAGGCCATGAAGCCGAGCAACTCTCAGGTTTCGCTCAGAAACTCGGGCTGCCGTACGATGTGCTCTCTTTGGATAGCAAAGCGGCCCTCGATCTCGGTGCCGACTTGGTGATCCAGGTCGCCCTGTCCGATATTCCGCCCGCCGACGGACTCGCCAAGGGACTTCAGCCGATCGTCGCACCGTACAGTCACATCGCGGCCGTTTCCAATATGGCGACCAAGGATGTCCTTGCCCGGTTGGCCGGACTCTGTGATGGGTCGATGGTCACCGATGCTGTAGACCTCGATTCGCCAACCCTGTTCAAGAGACCGATGGTCGCAGGATCGGTCATCGCAACGGTCAAAGTTCTTGCGCTTCCCGTCTTCCTAACGGTACGGCCGGCCGGATTCCCAAAGCCGGCAAAGCAAGGAACTTCTCAGACATCGCAGGTTTCGTTGGTTTTGAAATCTAAGGCATCGCGGATCGATTCCACAAGTCGTGGCGGCGCCCGACCCGATCTCAGTCAGGCCAAAGTCGTGGTGAGTGGCGGACGTCCGCTCAAGGATGCGGCGACCTTTGAACAAGTCATCGGCGGACTTGCCGATCAATTGGGAGGAGCCGTTGGAGCCACCCGTGCGGCCGTGGACTCGGGCATCGCCCCCAATGAGTTGCAGGTCGGACAGACCGGAAAGATCGTTGCCCCGGATCTTTACATTGCCGCGGGAATCTCCGGGTCCACCCAACACATGGCCGGAATCAAGGACTCGAAGACGATCGTTGCCATCAACAAGGATCCCGACGCGCCCATTTTCGAATTTGCCGACCTCGGACTGGTTGCCGATCTCTATCAGGCCATTCCGGAACTACGAGAAAAACTGGGCAAGTAGCCTTATCGGACGATCAACGGGAATACGAATGGCCCATTTGTCCGTCTTATGACAAGGAGTCGAGCGAAGGCTCGCATAACGGAGGAAATATCTTGAGGAAATGGATGAGCCTGTTCGGGCTTTCAATGCTGGCTGTCGTTGGATTCGCACAGGTCGATCTCAACCGAACAGTGGTTGTTATCAATGGCGAAGAGATCAAGGGCGGCGAGTATTACCACCGTATGGAGTTCCTCACTGGCGTGGGTAAGCCGATGAATCAGGGCGTTGCCGAGTTCCCACCCGGGTTCTTGACCATCGAACAGCTCATCACCGAGCGCCTCGTCCTTCAGCTCGCTAAGGATAAGGGCGTCTACCCTACCGATCCGGAAGTCGAGAATGAGATCAAGAATCGGCTCGTGGAGGAACCCAAGCTCCTTGAGAATTGGCTCAACAGCGGACGAACCGATGTCGAGCTGCGCTATACGATTCGCCTTGAATTGGCCCAGTTTAAGATCTCAACCGCTGGCATCAACGTGACCGACCAAGAGGTCGAGTTGCACTACAAGCAAAACCCGGCGATGTACACGATTCCCAAACGTGTGAAGCTATCGGTGATCGTCGTTCGCGATCCGGACAGCAAAGATAAGGTCGATGCGGGCCTCAAGGCTGGGAAGACGTTCGCGGAAATGGCCAAGACCTACAGCGAGGATGTCACCAAGGGCATCGGAGGCGAATTGGGGACCATCAACATGGGGGCGCTGAGTGAGACGGTCCGAACTTCTCTCGAAGGAGTGAAAATCGGCCAGGCGACGGAGTGGATTACAACCCCCAATGCCCAGGCGAAGTTTCTCCTTCAGGACGTCATCCCCGCCAAGAAGATCGAGTTGGACGCGAAGTTGAAACGGGAGATTCGACGCCGCCTCATGCTGGACAAAGGCGCCGTCAAAAACAACATCGCGAAGGAGATGTTCGACCTTCGAAGCAAGGCAAACATCGACATCAAGGACAAAGGCTTCGCCGAAGCCTATGCCCGCTACATTGAAGCGTACAAGAAGGACATCGCCGTCAAAGGTGCTGGGGCAGGCGGAAATTAGCGGTTGTTGGTCGTTCGACGGCTCGGGCTGAATCCCCTTGATGACGTCAAGGAGCTTAGCGGGGAGATCTATCACTCAGATCCTACCCATTACTCCTTTGACATCTTATCGAGAGCAGGAATCGCCCTCAAACCGGTTGCCGAGGGTCAGTTGATCGAGGATGGCGTCCTCCTGGTTCCGCGCTGTTCGGGCCCGTTCTACGAACTCCTCTATATTGTCGATCGCCTCCTCGGGCCTGGAGGATGCCCCTGGGACATCGAGCAAACTCACCAATCGCTGAAGAAGTACCTCTTGGAGGAAACCTACGAGGTATTTGATGCAATCGATTCCGGAGATCCCGCCAAGCTCCAAGAGGAACTCGGCGACCTTCTGCTACAACCTCTGATGCATTCCCAGATCGAGGCACGCGACGCGGACTGGGGGATCGATGAGGTTGCGGGAGCCATTCGAGAAAAACTCGTGCGTCGCCATCCGCATGTTTTCGGGAATACGCAAGTCGCCGACTCGAACGAGGTCCTTGCCAATTGGGATCAGATCAAGCAGTCTGAGAAGGGCGGTGGACCTCAATCGATTCTCGAAGGCATTCCAAAAGGGATGGCTTCGCTATTGCGAGCCCATGAGGTGAGCAAACGAGCCGCTCGGGTTGGATTCGAGTGGCCAGACCTGAACGGAGTCTTCGATAAGTTCAAAGAGGAGGAGGCCGAACTTCGCGAGGCGATCGCATTGGGCGACCAAGTCCATATCGAGAGTGAAGTCGGAGACCTGCTATTTACGGTCGTCAACCTTGCACGTTGGGTTAACGTCGAACCTGAAGAGGCGCTACGTCGAATGCTCAATCGCTTCACGCATCGTTTTCAATTGATGGAAGCCTGTTCCCCCGTTCCCCTTCGCGAACTTTCCGAGGATCAATGGGATGATCTCTGGAAACAGTCTAAAATAGCCCAGTCGAGCCAAACTCCATGAAAAGATTCGCTACCGTTCTCACCGTCTTCGCCTTGGTCGCATCCAGTTTCGCCTGGCACGATACCGGACACATGGTCGTTGCGGAAATCGCCAGGCAATCGCTATCGCCCAAAGTGTTGGCAGAGGCGGAGTGGCTCCTGAAACTGGATGCCGATCCGAAATCCGATAACTTCCTCACCTGCGCCTGTTGGGCCGACGATGCAAAGAACAAAGAGAACGGAGTCTGGCACTATATCAACCTCCACTTCCGAACGGACGGTAAGAGCACGGACAACAAGCCGCTGCCTCAAAACGCCGTTTGGGCGATCAACAAATTCACCGACGTCCTGAAGGACAAGAAGCGCGATCCCAAGGAGCGTGCCGAAGCGCTTCGATTCCTGATCCACTTCGTCGGGGACATTCATCAACCTCTACACGCCGTCGCTCGCGACACTGATGAGCATCCAGATGGAGATCGAGGGGGCAATGAATTCAAGATCGTTCCCCCCGATCGCTTCAAGGACTTACAGCGGCCGCCAACGAACCTCCACTCGCTCTGGGACATGGGTGGCAATCTCTTCCGGCCAACGATTCGCCCCCTTACCGAGGATGGAAAGGCGTCGATCGTCCGGATCGCCAATGCGATCAAGTCTCGCCACTCCAAGCTTAGTCTCGACGGGGTCGACCAAATGGATCCCATGGGTTGGGCTCAGGAAAGCGCGGATATTGCCAAGCGATTCGTCTACACGAACATCAAGGAAAATGAGGCGCCTTCCCCTGAATATCTTCGCCAATGCGAAGATCAGAGCGCGACGCGAGTTGCCTACG
>JADZBW010000048.1 GCA_020851885.1 Fimbriimonadaceae bacterium
TGATTGCGGGACCTTGCACCTGGGCGGCGGCGGTGGTCGTGATGTTCCAGGACGTGCCAGACCACGTCATTGTGGCAACGCGCGAGGCGATGTTGTTGTACTTGTCAAAGTCGTTTCCGTTGATATAGTAGGCTTCGTAGAAGTACTGTGAGTTGGCATTGCCGAGATCGGCATCCAGAACCTCCAAACGATGCTGGACCGGGTCGAGGCCGGAGCCGTTGTTTCGGCGAACGCAATCGTTAATGTAATTCGAGAAATATGAGTTCTGGCAGGTCCAAATACCGGTGTAAGGGTTAATCTCATCCCGACCACCAAGGTAGTTGCGGTCACCGTTGTTGCCAGTTCCGTAAGTATCCGAGCAGCCTACGCCAAGCAGCGAACCTGTTCCAGATGGCGAACAGCTGCCACAACCCGAGGAATTGGTGGCGAAGAAGCCGTGCTTCATCCAGGACCAACCGATCTGCTCGAACTTACCGTCCTTGAGTCGATAGAGGTTCATTGCAATCGCGGGATGCTGGACATTCATCGGCGCCGACCAGGGAATCTGTTGGGTGCCAACGTTGCACGAAGTTGTGGACATCGAGAGTCCGTTCTTCCCGTTGGGATAGGTGCCCACGCGTCCAAGCGCCGTCAGCGAGCCCATCGCCGAAAGGGCCACGTCGATTGGCGCGGACGAGTAGATCTCATGGGTTCCCGGGTCTTCAATATCGCCAAGGCCGTCGACCGGCTTGGAGTCGGCATAAATCGTCATTGTGCCGAGCAGCTTGCCCGCGAGTTCGGGCCGATCGAGTAGCTGCGCCGCCTGATCCGTGAGGATGAGGTCGATGGAACTGACCACCAACTCGCGCTCCAGGCGCATGTAGATTGGACGCATGTTCGCGAGCTCGAAAACCGGAGTCTCCGACTTTCCACTGCCGACCGAAAGGTTGAGCGCGTTGTTCGCCGAAAGGACCGGCGAGATGCGGAACCTCTCGCCATTGATCGACTTGCGGCCGCTCAATATCTGGTATCCGCCAACATGCTGCAAGGAGCCGCCATCAAACCGACTCAGCTTCAAATCATGGATCGTGTAACGAAGATCGGCGTTGGCGAATTTGAAGCCGCTGGTCTGCTCGCCGGAGTTGGGATCTCCCTCGGCGGTGGACTTGAGAGTCAGCCTTAAGCCATTGGCTTGTAGCACGGAAGGGAAGAAATGGATGGTTGTTCGACCATCGACAACCCTCAACCGGCGGCTATTGTCGCGTTGGGTTGCGACCTCAAAGACGCCAAACATGGCAAGTGCTGGCAAGACTGCCCAAAGTGCTTTCGTCAACCTTTCACCTTCCTATCTCGAATCAACCCGGAACCCTAACAATGTAGCAGAGGTTCTGGATTTTTGGAGGTTTGATTAACGGAGGTTAACCAGTGAAATTGCCCAACTGGCAAGATTGCAGGCAACTGGTGCAACTAACTTGAAAGGCATCGGGCTCTGCCGCACACTTCATGTTAGGCCGCCTAATCGCTCGAAAGACTCATTCGTCATAATCACTCAGGAATGCAGGACCGGCCGAGTTGGGATTCCTATTTCATGCAGATCGCGCATCTCGTTAAGACGCGTGCAACTTGCCCACGACGCTCCGTCGGAGCCCTCATCGTGCGTGATAAGAGGATCCTCTGCACCGGCTACAACGGTGCCCCACGAGGCTTGCCCCATTGCCCCGAGCTTGGTCCGACCCATGAATGGCCCACCGGCTGCCTGCGCGCGGGACACTGCATCCGAGCCCTTCACGCCGAGCAAAACGCCCTGCTCCAGGCCGCCATGCTGGGAGTCCCGTGCCAAGGCGCCACGATGTACGTCACCTGCCAACCTTGCAATAACTGCGCGAAGATGATCATCAATGCCGGGATCGAGCGCGTGATTTACGAAGGCGACTACCCCGACGAATTCAGCCTGGAACTCTTCCGCGAGTCCAAGATGAACGTCTTTCGGTATCGAGAGGACGTCTTAGAAAAGGTAGATCTCTAAATGCTCGATTCCGTCATCGCAGCCGCCCAAGCGACCCCGAAATTCTGGGGTGGATTCCGATACCCGCTCTTCACTGGGCTAGTGGCGATGCTCATCACCTGGGGCCTGACCCCGCGTGTCAGGATGCTTGCCTTCAAGTCCGGTGCGGTGGACGATCCCAAGCGCGACGACCGTCGCATCCACAAGGAGCCTCTGCCCAGATGGGGAGGCATTGCCATCTTCATCGGCATCGCCATTGCCATCGCCGCTGTACTCCCGTTCGCCTTCCCAAAAACCAACCCATACCCGCTCTACCTGGTTGGCATGCTGGTCGTGGGAGCCTTGCTCGTGGTGGCGGGAGCCCTGGACGACCTCTACCAATACTCCGCCAAGATCCAACTCCTGATTCTGCTCGGTGCAGGCGTCGCCATCCAATTCTTCGCGGGCTCGATCGGCAAGATCCAAATCAGGACCCTAGGCATCCCCTTCACCGACCACCATATCCAACTCCTCTGGGCCGCCATCCCCCTCACTGCGATCTACATTTTCATCGTCACCAAGACGATGGACACGATCGACGGCGTGGACGGCCTTGCCTCTGGTATTGCCGCGATTTCGGCGGGAACCCTGATGACGATTGCCGTCTATGAAGGCCAGCCCCGCGTTGCGATCATCGCCGCCGCCGTAGGGGGCTCCTGCATTGGCTTCCTCCGACACAACTACAATCCCGCCAAGATCATCATGGGCACTGGTGGAGCCTACATCCTCGGTTTCACCCTCGCCTGCCTGAGCATCGTCGGCGCCGTCAAGACCGCCGCCGCCCTCACCCTCATCATCCCGATCTTCGTCTTTGGCGTGCCGATCTTTGATGCCATCCAGGTCGTCATTCGCCGAAAACTCAGCGGCGTCCCCATCACCCAAGCTGACAAGCGCCACCTCCATCACCAACTCCTCAAGCGGGGCCTCAGCCAGCGACAAACCGTGTGGGTGCTGTACCTGGCCGCTGCCGCCCTCTGTGGAACACTTCTTGTCATCATTCTCCGGAGCTATGCCTAAGCCACTCATCCTCTGCGTGGTTGGCACGAGGCCAGAAGCCATCAAGGTGGCGCCGGTCGTCCAGGAATTGCGACGTTTCTCCCACCTTGCCGACACCGTTCTCGTCTCCACCGGGCAGCACCGCGAGATGCTCACCCAATCCCTCGCCGCCTTTGGCCTTGCTCCCGATGAGGACCTCGAGATCATGCAGCATGGCCAAACCCTCGCCCAAGTTACCGCCCGAGCCATCGCCGGCCTGGATGGCCTCATCGAAAAGCACGGGCCCACCGCCGTGATGGCACAAGGCGACACCACCACCACCTTTATTGCCGCCCTCAACAGCTTCTATCGACGCATCCCCTTCGCCCATGTCGAAGCCGGTCTCCGAACCGACACTATCGACAACCCTTTCCCCGAAGAGTTCAACCGACGTGCCGCCGGCCTCATCACCAGCCTCCACTTCCCCCCGACTGAGTGGGCTGCCAAGAACCTCCGCCACGAAGGCAAGAACCCAGATTCCATCTACATCACTGGCAATACCGGCATCGATGCCGTGCTCGCCACCGGGTCCGCGGCCCAGACCAAATGGTTCGAGGAGTGGCCTGGCCGCATCCTCCTTCTGACCACCCACCGGCGCGAAAACTGGGGGGAGCCCCAACGCCAAATCGCCCGCGCCGCTCTTCGACTCCTCGATGAATTCCCCGACGTGCTCCTCGTCGTTCCAATGCACAAAAATCCCCAAGTCCGCGAAGTCCTCGAAGGCATCCTGGGCAACCACGAGCGGGCACGCCTGATCGAACCTCCCGACTACGGCGATTTCGTTCCCCTCATGAGAAGATCCACCCTCATCCTCAGCGATTCCGGAGGCGTCCAGGAAGAGGCCCCCGCCTTTGGCATCCCCGTCCTCGTCCTCCGCGAGACTACTGAGCGCCCCGAAGGTTGCGACGCTGGCACCGCCAAACTGGTGGGGACCGATGAGAACCGCATCTACACGGAAGCCCATGTCCTGCTTGCCAACGAGCATGCCTACCGCCTGATGGCCAATGCCGTCAGCCCCTATGGCGATGGCAAGGCATCGGCCCGAATCCGTTACGTCCTCCTTAAGAGTCTGGGAATCGAATCCCCCGAGGTGCCGATGTGGAGCTGATTCAAGCCATTGTCTATGGAATCGTCCAGGGCCTCACCGAGTTCCTGCCCATCAGTAGCACCGCCCACCTCCGAATCGCTCCCACCCTCTTCGGCTGGCAGGACCCCGGGGCTGGCTTCACCGCCGTCATTCAACTTGGAACCCTCCTCGCCGTCCTGATCTACATTGGCAAGGACCTCGGCCGCGCACTGTCGGCCTGGGCAAAA
>JADZBW010000049.1 GCA_020851885.1 Fimbriimonadaceae bacterium
GACGTCGAAGATGGGGCGATACTGCCACTCTTCACCGGTTATCGACGGGGACCGGGTCTATGTGGGTAGCGCGGACGCCAATTTCTACTGTTTCGATACTGGCGATGGCAAGGAGATCTGGCGCGCTAAAACGGAAGGTCCCGTCTACGCGTCGGCGGCAGTGGCCGGCGAAATCGTTTGCGTGGCCAGCGGCGACGGCCATTTCTATGGCTATGACAAGGCACCCGGGCAGGTTCGCTGGAGTTATGCCATGCCCGCCAGCAATACCGCATTTGCCCAGACCCACGCGGCGACCGATGGCGAGCGTTTCTATATCGGCGCTTGGGACAGTCACCTCTATTCCCTCGACGCCAAGACTGGAGAACTTCGCTGGCGCCAACCTTGTTTTCCTCGAACGTTCGCCTATTCCCCGGCGATCGGCGGCCCGTTGGTGGACAGCGGACTCGTGTATGTTCCCGCGAACGGGAATGGGCTGTTTTGTTTCGACGCGACGAGCGGAGAACAGAAGTGGATGGTTTCCTCTCGAACCGATAAGTACGGCCATTCTTCACCGAGAATCCGAGACGGGAAAATCTATGTCGGCGGCCTTGGAGATCTCGGGGAGTTGAGGTGCGTTTCTGCGGTCGATGGCTCGCTGATTTGGGTGGGTCGTACCGGTTCCGTCATTTACGATTCATCGCCCGCGATCGGGGATGGGTTTGTCGCAATCGGCTCGGTTGGGTCGCTTCTGACCGTCTTCGACCTGGATACCGGTCAAAAGATCGCCCAGACCCGCCTGCCCGTCGGACATTTCTTGGCATCCCCCGCCGCCGAGGGGCGAATGATCTACGCGGGAACCTACTCCAATAGGGTGACCGCGTTCGAAGTCCTGTAATTTGGATGCGTAAGTGGTCATGCCGACGCTCGGTAGGACCCATAATCAGGCGTGGTTACCGTTCATTGGCAAGGCGAATTGATTTTCAAGGCCGACACTCCGACCGGCAGCAGCCTCATGATGGATGCCTATCCGGAGGAGGGACAGAAATCCAAAGGTCCGACGCCCGTGGAAGCGCTTCTGGCATCGATCGGCGCTTGCAGCGCGATGGATGTCGTGGCGATCTTGGTCAAGAAGCGTCAGGTAGTAACCGCCTACCGAGTTGAAGTGGAGGGAGTTCGGGCGCCGGTTGGCGAGTGGCCCAGGCCCTTCCTCGCTCTCACCGTCCGCCACATCCTGACCGGCAAGAATCTGGAACCTGATGCGGTGCAGCGCAGTATCGAGTTGACGGACGAGAAGTACTGCTCGGTCATCGCAACTCTTCGCGAAGCGCCGAAGGTCGAGAGCGTTTGGGTGATCGAAGAAGCCTAATCGAGAATCAGGTTCACGAAGATAGCTTCGTGAACCTGATCGACTTTGTTGCTTATTCTACAGTCGGAAACCGAGAATTCCCTGATTGAAGAAGCTATTGAAGAATGCGGCCGAGCTGAGCAGTCTGCTGATTCGGTCGAGGTCGGGCGTCTTGGTTTCCGGAACGTAGACGATGTCTCCCGGACGTAGCGCGATATTCTGCGCCGAGTCGCCTTTGCGGATAAACCGGACGATGTCGACTTGAATGCGGTCGTAGATTCCGGGCATACCCGGTCGCTCGCGGATGATTAACGTCTTGCTTAGCCAGGATCGGGTTGGGATTTCGCCGCCCGCCTGAGCCAATGCATCTTGGACCGTCATCGGCTCTTTGTAGTTGAAAACTCCGGGCCTTGGAATCTGGCCAATGACCAACACCTTGTTGTTCGATTCCGGGATGCTCAGCATGTCACCGTCCTCGATGATGTAGTTCTGTGTGGTATCTCCCTTCTCGCTGATCGCGTAGAGGTCGATCGGGATGAGTTCGCTGCTATTCGCCCTTCGCAAGGTAGCACGACGCATATCGGCACGGTCGACCAATGGCCCTCCGGCGAAGGAAAGAAGCGTCATGAGATTGTCGCCCGGGCGCAGATCGTAAATTCCGGGTCGGTTGGCAAATCCAATAACGGAGGCCTTGATGGTTCGGAAGTGGGTCACGATCACCGAGACCTTGGGGTCGCGCAATCGCAGCCGCTTGATGTATGCCTTTGCCAACTCCTTCTGGAGTTCGGAGACGGACATTCCTTCGACCATCATCGGCTCGAGGAACGGCGCCGTAAGCGTGCCATCCTTACCGATTGGAACCTCGGCGTTCACCTGAGCTTCGTTATAAATTTGAATTCTAACGACATCATCGGGCTTAAGCCGATACGGCTCTTGTTGGGCGAGCACAGTGGTGAACATCGCCAAGAGAAGACATAGCCCTACGGCAAGTCGGTTCATCGCCTGCATCCTCAATCGCATTCCATGCCTACCTATTCGAGTCGAACTCACGCAGTGTACCTACCTTGGTTTCACTCCGATGCGCGAGCGCGACGGACTCCTTCGATCACTATTGTAACTTCACCTTTGCGGGGAACGGCGTGTTCATCGGGAATTATCGGCATTTTCGCGCGAAATACTTGCTCGTGCAGCTTGGTCATTTCGCGACAAATCGCGTACCGACGGGGCCCCAGAACCTCAAATGCCACCTTCAGCAGCGCCTCAAAGCGGTAGGGAGACTCGAAAAGCACCAATGTGAGCGGGGAATCGCGAAATGGCTCAAGTTCTCCACGAATGGCGCCGGCCTTGCGACCAAGGAAACCTAAGAAAGCGAACCGCTGGCCAAAGAAACCGCTCAACATGAGCGCACCCGTCACGGCACTCGGACCTGGTATCGCGAGGACTGGGATTTCGGAGTCGAGGCAGGCATCGCATAGGAGGGAGCCGGGATCGGAGATGACCGGCGAACCCCCGTCGGTAACGAGCGCCGCATTGGCTCCGTCTTCGATTTCTTGGCGATACCGTTCAACGGACTGCGGATTCGTATGGTCGTTGAGGACCCGCATCGGCTTACGGATACCCAGGTGAATTTGGAGTTTGCCGCTGACCCTTGTGTCTTCGACCAGCCAAAAATCCGCCGCCCCGAGCGCTTCCGCGGCTCGAGGCGACAAGTCAGACAAGTTGCCAATGGGAGTGGCGATCAGCGTGAGCTTGCCAACTCCTTCCATAAGCTATTTCTTCTTGCCTGCTTTCTCTTTTTCAAGCTCGGCCTTGGTCTTCACTTCCTTGGCGGATTCGGCCCGAGCGGCCTTGTCGGCAGCTTCGGCTTCCTTGCGAGCCTGTTCATCGGCGGCTTTGGTTTCGGCGTCGATCTTGTCCTGGCCCTTCTTGGTATTGACCCATTCAGATTGGAGGTCTTGGATCGTCTTGGCCTGCGCCTCGGTCAAGAGATTTGCATCCTTGCCTTCTTTGAGAAGCTTGTTGATTCGACTGTAAAGGCTTTGCCCCTGGACATCGATCACCGAAACGTTCGCGTTGGCGGCGCTTTCAAGCTCGGAGAAGAAGTCGTCCTTCTTCTTCTCTTTCAAGAAGATCTCGGCCAATTCGAGGCGTAGGGAAACGTCTTCGTGGTCTTCGAGGAAGTTGCGAATGACCTCGGCTTTCTCGGCATTCAACTTCGACTTTTCCGTGGGAGAGGCGTCGTCGTAGACCTGGCCGAACACGACATACGCCACGAGGTTGGCGAGGCGGGCGCCGATTGGGTTGTTGCTAAGGGAAGCTTCCTGGGCGGATTTGAGAATTTCTTTCAGTTTTTGCGACTTCTCGGCAGGCGTCAGGGGATCGGACATGGTGCGCCCAAAGTCGTAAAGTAACTTGTAGACGCCTTCCTTCCACTCGATATTGCCGGTCTTCTGCATCTCGGCCAATTCACCTTGTAGCTTGGCTGCCGCTTTCGTGGTGGCCATCGAATCCCGGTAAGTCGCTTTCTTCTTGTCGAAGTCCTTTGGCAGTTCGGACTTGACCGAAAGGAGCTTGTAGATCGTGATGGTTGGACCCGTCTTGACAAGGTCGCTGACTTGCCCGGGTTTAAGATCGGCCAACGGCCGATAGGGTGCAAATCCGTCGATTGTCGTTCGGGCGATCTTGCTCGTCATGTCTTGGAGTTTCTTGCCCTTCACTGGTTCGTCGTTGGAATAGCGCTGGATTGCGGTTTCGAACGGCGTGCCGGCCTTCAACTCCTCCTGAGCTTTTTTGGCCACGGCGGCCGTGTCGCCTTTGCTGAGAGTGATCTTCTTGAATTCGAAGTTGTCGTATGCCTTCTTCAGGTCTTCATCCGAGAGGGTGATCGTCTTCTTGATCGCGTCCATCAGAGGCTGATTGACGGCCATCGCGGCGAATGGCATCCGCAAGTCTGGCATCGCAAGCTTCTGCTTGTAAGTCTCCAACGCTTCGGCACGGGCATCGGACATCTCCTTCCCGGTGGCTTTCTTGAACGCCTTGGCAAAATCCGCCTCCGTAGCCGTCGCCGCCAGTTTCTTCTGGGTGATGAGCTGCTGTTTGACGTTGTTGAATTCGTCGGTTAGGCCGCCGTCGATCATCTTGAGAATCTGATCGTCGCTTGGCTCCACACCGTACTTCTTCGCCAATTGGAGCATGTACGCGTACCCGATCGAACTGGAGACCGCGCTGCCCTCGATTTGGAGCTGGAATTGCGGCGGAAGATTGTCCATCGTGCCGTACATCTTGGCGGCAGATTCGACTTCACTCCGGATCAGTCGATCGGTGACGGTGAATTCACCAATCTTAGCGACCGGCGTCTCGGTTTCGAGACCAGTAACATCGCGAAATCTCTCGGCTCGACTGCATTGGGCGAAGCTCGTAAAGACGACCCCCAGCACCATGAGAATGGAAACGGTCCAGACACAGCCTTTGTTCTGGAGAAGTTCATGAACTTTACTTATGGACAACGACTCTTCACCTGCCAACGATGGGGAACGAATATTATGGCACGATCAGTTCCCCTAGACGGTTGACCGCTCGTCGTATGGTGCTTGACATGTAGACAAAGTGATGTATAATGTGGAAAACTCTCACGGTTCGAAGGAGAAGTTATGGCGAAGGGACTCACAAACAGGCAGGAGATGATCCTCCAATACGTGCTGGACTACGTTCAGCGAGAAGGGTATCCACCGTCGATCAGGGAGATCGGCGCGAACTTCAAAATCGGGTCCTTGCGGGGGGTAACGGTCCACCTGGATGCACTGGAGAAGAAGGGATACATCTCCCGATCCAACAC
>JADZBW010000050.1 GCA_020851885.1 Fimbriimonadaceae bacterium
CAAGGACCTTTGGAAGCAATGTCCTGACTGCCAGGCTCGCAAAGCGGCAAAAGGCCTTGCCAGCGAGGAGGAATTGCAAAGCGACTTCATCCGAGAGATGGATGCCTATTTGGACTCCAAGGGGCGACGCCTGATCGGCTGGGATGAAATCTTGGAGGGGGGCCTCGCTCCAAAGGCCGCGGTCATGAGTTGGCGAGGCATCGACGGCGGAATCGCCGCCGCCCGATCGGGACACGACGTCGTCATGTCGCCCACGTCGCACTGCTATTTCGACTTTCCAAACGCTTCAACCACGCTCGAAAAGGTCTACTCCTATGAACCGGTCCCTGGCGAGCTTAATGAAGCCCAAGGAATGAAGGTCCTCGGAGCGCAGGCAAATATCTGGACCGAATGGCTTTCTACCGAAGAAGAGGTCGAGATGATGATGTTCCCCCGCGCGGCCGCCCTCGCAGAAGTTCTATGGACGAAGTTTGAAAGAAAGGATTTCGCCGACTTTTCGAGGCGTCTGACGACCCACTATGAGCGACTCGACGGTCTCGGCATTGCCTACTACATCGAAGCGCCCAAGCCAAAGGCAGACTTGGTTATGTTGAGTTCGGCCCAGCCAATTGAGTTCAATTCTCCATCCACGCCGCAGTCCAAGATCCGCTATACCATCGACGGAACCGACCCTACCGCGAAGTCTCCAGAGTATCGCGGGGCCATTCGCCTTAACCGGGCTGGGGTTGTCAAGGCAGCCGTATTCCGCCCAACGGGCACGCGAAGCGACATTGTCCAGGTTGCCGCCGTTTCCCTTAGAACGGAAGATGGCGAGAAGGTCAATGGGGTCGCAAGAAAGGTCATCGACGGCAAGTTCTCAAGTTGCCCGCCGCTCGATGCCTTCAAGAACTCGACATCGAAGAACGTGATCGAGATTGGAGTCGGTGAGTTGGCTGGGAAAGACGACTTCGCGATGCTCTTCGAAGGTTATCTGCGAGTGCCTCAGGACGGCGAGTACACCTTCTGGCTCGGCAGCGACGACGGCAGCCGACTTTGGATCGCCGATGTGCTTGCTATCGACAACGATGGGTTGCACGGGTACGAACAGAAGCGCCTCAAAGTGACGCTACCGAAGGGAGACTATCCTTTCAAAGTCGTGATGTTCGAAGCGGGAGGAGCGGAGAATCTGCGACTCTTCGTCGAAGGGCCCGGCCTGACCCAGCGTTTGGTTCCAGCCGAATGGCTATGGTCCAAGAGAGGTTAGGGTTCAAGCGGACAGATGGGGTTGGCGCGGGGCCGCGACGATCTTCTCACGAGTGCCTGGCGCTTCCGACGATTGTTGGTCACCCAACGGGATTGCTTCTGATTCCAACATCAGTCGCCAACCATCTCTTCGATGGTTCGTGGCCAATCGCTTTTCAGGAGTTTTGAGAGTGCCCGGTCGGCAAGCAGGCGATCCTCGTTTTGGCATCTCGCGCAGTAGTTCGTCTCATTCTCGGCATGAACGATTCTCTGAATCGGCATACCACAGATCCGGCAAGGTTCTCCGAACTGGCCATGGACGTTGAAATCCTCGCGGAATGCGGTGATCTGGCCCCTTCCCGGAAACTTGAACTTGAACTCCTCTCGGAGTACGCTGGTCCAATGCAATAAGACGGATCGAGCCGATTGCCAAAGTCGATGAACTTCGTCATCCTTCAGGGCTTGAGATAGCCGAACTGGCGAAAGGCGTGCTTCAAACAGGATCTCGTCCGAATAGGCGTTGCCGATCCCGCTGAAGTTTGCGGGATTGGTGAGCAGCCGCTTCAGTGTCCGATTCTCACGTCGAACGATCGCGGCGAACTCCTCCTCCGAACACTCGGTCGGATCCACTCCGCCTCGGTCGTGCTCTTTAAGATCTGCGGCACCCTGTACGACGTGCAAGGAGGCACGGCGCTTCGTTCCCGCCTCCGTCAGCAAGAGACATCCTGACTCGAATTCAAAGCAAGCCAAGTCGACCTTCCCCGGCTTGACAACGGGCTTTGGGCCCCATAGGAAACGACCCGCGATCATCAAGTGAACAACCAGGTAGGAGTCTCCCTCAAATTCCAGGACGATCCTTTTGCCGAGTCGATGAACTGCCCGCAATCGCTTGCCTTCGACGGAACTCACGGGGATCAAAGAGCGGACCAAGAAGGGCCGGAACACCTTAGTGCGGATGAGTCGATGGCCGACCGCTACGCGCTCGATCGCTTAGACATAGGCGACGATATCCGGAAGCTCCGGCATCCTCAGACGTTACTCGATTGAGTGCTCGATACGCGCCAAAATCGACCGTTTCTCCTCATCGGACATCTGGGGCCAACGGGTGATTTCGTCGATCGTCCGATGGCAGCCCTCACAGACATCTTCATCGTCGAGGCGACAGATATTTCGACAGGGCGAGGGGACATCTTCAACGTTTCGCATGTGCATTTAGCTACTAGACGCCTTTCGGAGACGATCCCAAATCACTTCCCATTCAGGAGTCTCGGGAGGAGTTTCGATCAGGATCTCCGACACACTCCGCTCATCCAACACATGGAGCGCATGGTAGAGGTTTGCCGCAAACTCGTCAGGATTTGAGCCTGAAAGCTGTAGTTGATTCCGATGTTGGGGAACCTGAAAGGTAATGCCGGCATCCCTCTCGCCCAGGCGAGACACAAGTCGAACGGGCGTTCGGGGAGCATAGTGCTTCGGATATCGACCCGGAGATCGCCTTTCGCTGTGATCGGCGGCGACGAGCGGCGCACTGAGGAATTCCTCGATTTTGGCGCGAGAGAGTCCACCTGGGCGTAGGAGTCGTGGGTGATCGCCAAGGCACTCGATCACGGTCGACTCGACCCCGTAACCACAGGGTCCCCCATCGAGGATCATCTCGGCGCCAAGCTCGATCTCAGGATCGATATGTTCGATTCTGGTTGGTGAGACCGCCATGAACTTGTTCGCGCTCGGTGCGGCGATCGGGACGTTGGCCTCCCGAATCACTCGAAGTGCGATCTCGTGGCTTGGCATTCGCACCGCGACCGAATCCAAGCCCGCCGTCACCTCGTCGAGCACATGAGGCAACTTTGTCAAGACCAAGGTCAAGGGACCTGGCCAAAACTCCCCCGCGAGACGTTGGGCATATTCAGGCACATCGACCGCCAAGTCTTCAAGCCATTTGGATTCGCCAATGTGGACGATAAGCGGGTTGTCCTGCGGACGCCCTTTGGCCCGAAAGATCGACTCGACCGCCCGCCGGTTGGTGGCATCGGCCGCGAGGCCATAGACGGTCTCCGTGGGGATGACCACGAGTTTGCCGGCCCTGATGGCATCGCCGGCTAGATGGATGTTCTCTTCGGTAGGCGGCAGGATGCTCACCGGATGGCCTCCAGCATGACTCCCGGAGGAGGCTTGATGCCGAGCCACCATTCGAACGAAAGGGACCCTTGCGCGGCGAGGAGGGGCTTACCGTCCACCGTTCTTAAGCCCCACTCGGCTGCGTTGTCAAGAAATGGAGTCCGTCCATACACCAAATCATAGGCCAGCGAACCACCCCGCGCCTGCTTCCAATCGAGCGGCAGTTCGTTACCCTGTAGACCCACCGATGTTGTGTTGACGAGCACATCGGCATCGAGAACGGGCTCTGCGAGGAAATTCAGGCTAAATTCGTCGGCGAGATTGCGGGCTCTCGAATGGGTTCTATTCCAAATGGAGACCCGATATCCAGCAGTTGGCAGAACGGCGGCCAATGCCCTTGCCGACCCACCTGCGCCGAAGATCAGGATGGAGGCTCCGGCCTTGACGTTTAAGTCGGCCAACGTTTTCAAGAACCCAGGTGCATCCGTGTTGGTGGCACGACCGGTAGCCAATTCCAGGGTATTGGCCGCCCCAATCCTTGAAGTCAGCTCGTCTGGCGCCCTTGCCCAAGCAAGTGCTTCCGACTTGTGAGGCACCGTGACGTTCACCCCTCGATAACCCTTCACCGTAAGGGAATCCAACGCTTCGCGAACCTCGCCAACGGGCACCTGAATGGCTACATACCGGTAACTCATGCCCAAAGCAGCGTAGGCGGCACGATGCATCTGCGGAGAGCGGGAATGCCCGATTGGGTCCCCAATGACCGCGAAGTCGGCGGGTGGCGCATCTCTCCAAGCGAAAATCTGACTCACTTCGCGACTCGGAATGCGAAATAACGTTGGCCCAGAAAATTCCATACGGCCACCACCCCGGCGGCGATCACCTTTGCCACAACCAAACTTCGATTCGGATGCCCGGAAATCACATTGGATAGAGCGCTGAAGATCAACGTATTCCAGACCGCGCCGAGAATCGAAATCAGGTAGAACCGGCGCAACTGGGCGATCCGCTCCGCCTTCCCTCTTACGCGGAATGTCCAGCTGCGATTCCAAATGAACGAGTTGAACATCGCGATGAACGAGGCAAGGCCACCGAGGATAGGAATCGCCGCCGTTTGAGCATCCTTTGCCCAGCCGAAGAAAGATGGGAACGAAGTCTGAAGCCAGGCTCCCAGAGATTGGCTCAGCAAGACGCCATTCCACGGGAGGATTCTCAGAAATAGAAAGGAAAGGCCGAAGTCGATGACAAAAGACGTTCCACCAACAATGCAGAACTTGATGATCTGCCGAATGAGGGTCTTTTCTCCGGTCGGCTTTGCGCCTTCGATCTCGGGCGACTCTGGCGACTCGTCGACGGGTGTTACCAGTGCCTTGTAAAGGGTGGATCTCAAGATACGCTCGCCAAACCGGCTGATTTTCGTGCCCGCGAACTCATTTCCCTCCATTTTTTGGACCCAGATCGCCTCAATCCCGCAACGATTGGCCCCCAGAACGTCGGTGAATATTTGATCGCCGATCATGATCGTTTCATCCGCTTTCCGTTTGAACTTGATCATTGCCAGTCGGAACATCGCCGGACTAGGTTTGAACTTGTCCCGGACGGTTTCGATCTGCAGTTTGGTGGCCAGGCGAGCTAGCCGTTCCGGATTTCTTGTGTTACTGAGGATGCAGAGGTCGAATCCAAGTCCCTTTGCTTTGGCGACCCACTCTTCGATCCCGGGCGGAAAAGTCTCCTGACGCCACTGGACGATCGTGTGATCGACGTCGAGCAAGATCAGCCTCTTGCCGGATCTCCACAGTTCTTCCAGATCGACCTCGAGCAAAGACGTCGCCGCTTGAGCGGGCAAGAATGGATGCCATAGGCTTGCAATGCGTCCGCGATCAAAACTACCGACTCGAAAACCGCTCATTCGGGAGTCCCCGCGGCAACGGCCCTTCGCCGTTTGGCAACGTTCTTCAAATGCTCAGCATAGGTTGCCGCGAACAGACTGCGCCCGCTTGGCAATGCCACGTAGTACAAATAAGGATGCTTGGCCGGCTTGAGTGCGGCCTGAATTGACTTGATGG
This sequence comes from Fimbriimonadaceae bacterium, assembly GCA_020851885.1. GTDB lineage: Bacteria > Armatimonadota > Fimbriimonadia > Fimbriimonadales > Fimbriimonadaceae > 55-13. The sequence continues at coordinate 5,406 of JADZBW010000050.1, forward strand.
ATGGTGAGCAGATCGGTCCCGGCGGCAAACCTTTGTGACGATAGAGATTGTAAGGCGAGTCGACATTCTTGTAGTCGTCGTAAGTCAACGGACGCCACTTCTGGATGCCGTAGTTGATCGCGGCATCGATTTGCAGAGGCATGCCCTTGGCGAGCCGATTCTCGATCACTCCCGCCACGACTGGCCTTTCGCTGTCCCGGGCGACTTCCATTTCAACCATCGACGCGATGATGATAACCCTTTGTAGGTCCTTCGGTTTACCCAATCCTTCCCAGACCCGCTTCTGGAAGTTGGCCAGTTGACGACGGATCGTTGACTTGGAAGAGATCAGCGGAGGCAGATCGTAGGTGTCTGGATAGAGGTATCCCTCCAAGCTCGTTTTGGGCAGGGGAAAATCGACGACGCTCTGAAAGGCGCTGGGATCGTTAACAAGGGCCATGTAGTCGCGAGATGTACCTACTTGATCCTTTTCAAGGAGATTCGCCGTTCGGGCCGACCAGTTTGTTTCAGGGATGCGCACCAACCTTCGAACCGGCTTCTGCAGGCCGTCGAGGATCTCGTCCACGCTCTGATTCGATCCCAGCTCGTAGGTGCCCGCGCGCACACTCGTTGGGATCTTTTTCCAGCGAGCGTAGAACTTCGCCACCCATGCGTTCTTGAGAACCTTGCCTTGCTCCAAGCGGCTTATTGCACCCGCGAGAGACGTCCGTTCTTCGAACCGAATGAACCTGGGCTTCCCACTTGCATCGAGGGGTTTGAGCTGACTTGAAGCCCAAAAAAGGCATCCTCCCAAGGCGAGAATGAGGATAGCCAGGAATCGCAGAATGAAGCGCTTAAGTCTTTTCAAGAGTTTCGAGGTATCGCTCCAACAAGATTCTGGCCGCTTCGCCGTCTCGCAGTTTTCTTCGCTGACTGGCCTTTAGATTGGTCTCTCGCAGATCACGCTCCGCTTCGACACTGGAGAATCGCTCATCGACGAAATCGACCTCATGGCCCTTGGCCTTCAAGTGATCTGCCACGGTTTGGCAAACGCGCGCCATCTTACCGAGGTTCCCATCTTCCTCGATCGGCAAGCCCAGCACAAGTCGGTCTGCCTGCTCTCGCTTTGCCAGAGCATGCAGATTGTCGGCGTCCTTGCTCAGGACGCCCGTCGCAGCCATGGGCGGTCTTGGGGTGATGACCCCGAACTCTGTTTCAGCGAACGCGATTCCAATTCGCTTGAAACCAAAGTCGATCCCAAGCACTCTCAATCTGCGAACGCCTCCATGAGCTCCCGATGGACATGGCCATTCGAACTCAATGCCTCTTTGGCCAACTCGTGGGCGCCCTGGAAGTCGGTGAAGACACCTCCGGCCTCCCGAACAATGACGCTCATCGCAGAGATATCCCAGTGAGCGATGGTTGGGTCGATCATCGCCTCCACGCGCCCGGTAGCGACCAAGGCATGTCCGTAGGCATCGCCCCAAGTGCGAGATGCCATCGTTCTCTTCTCGATGTTCTGCATGCCTGCCAGACGTCCTGTTCGGGCCATCGAAGCCATACTGCCAGTGGCCACAACCGCTCCATCCAGCTTTGTTTTGTCGCTCACGCGGCAAAGTCGGCCATTCCAGTACGCGCCCTGCCCCTGTTCTGCATAGACCAACTCATCGAGAGCTGGAAAATAGCAGACCCCAATCTTGGCGACCCTGTCGATTTCGTAGGCGAGGAGTGTCCCATAGAGCGGAACTCCGCTGATGAAGGATTTCGTGCCATCGATCGGATCGACCACCCAGCGGGCATCCTGCACTCCAACCTCGCCTTCTTCTTCACCCAGGATTCCCTCGCCTGGATACTCGCGAGCGATCGCATCGCGGATCAACCTTTCCGCACCACGATCGGCAATTGTCACGGGACTTGCATCCGCCTTGAGATCTACCACGGCGCCAGCTTGGAAATGGGCCAAGGTGGATTTGCCAGCACGAATCGCCGTCTCAATGGCGAATTGGAGTCGGGGTGACATTGGGCGAATTGTACTTGGATGGGAAGGAGCCACCTTGGGTTCTTAGGTCTCGCGGCTCTGGAATAGGACCTCTGATGGATTGCACTTTCCGGGCATCGTGAAAACGTATACTTAGTGGGAGCGATAACAACAACCCCGTCGTCCGAACCGACTGTTACCGCCCGCACTTGCGACGCACCTGTCGCACCAACAGGAGAAACAATGTATCAGGCACCTCTCCCGACGGAGTACGCCGACCTCACCCCAGAAGAGGCCGATGCTCGCATCGTCGCGGCAAAGAAAGCGCTTGGCAAGCGCTTGGTGATCCTTGGCCACCACTACCCGCGCGACGAAATCATCAAGCATGCCGATTACCGTGGCGACAGCTACAAACGGGCAAAGGACGCGAGTAGGCACCCTGAAGCCGAGTTCATCGTGTTTTGCGGCGTTCACTTCATGGCGGAGAGCGCCGATATTCTCACGCCGGACAATCAAATTGTGATTCTGCCGAACTTGGCTGCCGGATGCTCGATGGCTGACATGGCGAACCTATTCCAAGTTCGCAAGTGTTGGTCTGAATTGGCACGCGTGTTTGGTGGCAAAGTGGTCCCCGTAACCTACATCAATTCGGCGGCCAACCTCAAAGCGTTCGTAGGTGAGCACGGCGGCACGGTGTGCACCTCCACCAACGCGCCAACCGCCGTCCGGTGGGCGCTGACGCAGGGTGACAAGGTCCTCTTCTTCCCCGATCAGCACTTGGGGCGCAACACCGGAGTCAAGCTGGGCTTCGATCCGGTCGAGGACATGGTTGTTTGGGATCCCTTCCAGCCACTGGGTGGAAACACCGAGGAGGATCTGGTCCGGGCGAAGTTCATCCTCTGGAAGGGACACTGCTCCGTTCATAAGCGGTTCACGCGCGAACAGATTGTGAAGGCCCGGCGGGACTTCCCCGGTGTGAAGGTGCTCGTGCATCCTGAATGTGAGTTGGAAGTTGTGCAGGCTGCCGACTACAATGGTTCCACCGAGTACATCATCAAGACGGTCGAGGCGGCGGAGCCTGGTTCGATATGGGCGATTGGAACGGAGATCAATCTCGTTAGCCGCCTGGCCAAGGAGATGCCTGATCGAACGGTATTCTGTCTCGACCCCCAGATCTGTCCTTGCTCGACCATGTATCGCATCCACCCGAGCTTCCTATGCTGGGTTCTTGAGAATCTGGCCGCAGGCAATGTCGTCAACCAGATCAAGGTACCGGAGAAGGTCGCGTCCTGGTCCAGAGAGTCCCTGACGAGAATGCTAACCGTGTGCGCCTAGGTTTTGGTGGAGAATGGGTCGTGGCCATAGACTACGGCCTTCACTTTGCGATCCGCTTCGAGCGCCCAGTCGATAGCCTGATGGATATCGTGGGCCAATTTGACCTCGAGTTCGTCGAGGACCTTCTTGGGAACTTCTTCTAGATCCGGCTCATTGTCTTTTGGCAAAATCACGACCTTGATGCCCGAACGGAACGCTGCCAAGACCTTGTCTCGAATACCGCCCACCGGGAGCACCTTTCCCCGAAGGGTGATTTCACCCGTCATCGCAACTTCTTTCCTAATTGCCCGCCCCGAGGCCGCCGAGGCCAATGCCAGAGCAATCGTCAGACCCGCGGAGGGACCGTCCTTCGGAATTGAGCCTTGAGGGACGTGAACATGCACGTCGAACTTGAACACCCGTCCGATGCCCAGGTCTTCGCTGTTGGCCCGAACGAAGGTAAGGGCGGCCATTGCCGATTCCTTCATCACTTCACCCAAGTTGCCCGTCAGGATCAACTCTGGTTTGGTCCCCTGAGGCTCCATAAGGCTGACTTCGATCGGTATGACATCTCCGCCCGCTTCGCTGACGACCAAGCCGGTCGCCGAGCCGACCAGATCATCGGTCGCGCCGACGTTCCTCCTGAAACGCGGTGTGCCGAGAAACTCGTGCAGCCTTTCGGAGTCGATGAGAACCTTCTTTTTCTCTCCTTCTGCGACCAAGCGAGCTACCTTGCGGCAAACCGTTGAAATCGCGCGGTCCAGGCCACGGACGCCGGCTTCTCTCGTGTACTCCATCACAATCGAATGGATGCTCGCATCCGGGATTTCGATTTGACTCTCCATTAGGCCATGCTCGGCGATCGCCTTCGGCAAGAGGAATGAGCGGGCGATTCGGGCTCGTTCCTCATCGGTGTAGCTGGGGAAGGAGATCACTTCCATGCGATCTCGGAGCGGCGCCGGGATGTTCTCCAGGAGGTTGGCCGTCGCCACGAACATTACCGCGCTGAGATCGAAAGGTGCCTCGATATAGTGATCGCTGTACCTGGTGTTTTGTTGCGGATCGAGCGCTTCCAAGAGGGCCGATGTTGGATCTCCATGGTAGTCGTTGCCAAGTTTGTCGATTTCGTCGAGGACGATCACCGGGTTACGAGTCCCACACTGCTTGAGACCCTGGATGAGGCGGCCCGGCATGGCTCCCACATAGGTCTTTCGGTGACCGCGAATCTCCGCTTCGTCCCTGACGCCACCAAGAGCCATTTTCACGAATTTGCGGTTCATGGCTTCGGCGATCGAGCGGGCGATGGATGTCTTGCCAACGCCTGGAGGGCCGACGAAGCAAAGGATTGGACCACGAGCGGTCCCTTTCAACTGACGAACGGCAAGGAAATCGAGGATGCGCGTCTTGACCCTTTCAAGTCCATAGTGCTCCTTCTCCAGCAGGGCCTTCGCGGCAGCGACGTCGAGCCGATCTTCAGTCTGAATGGACCAAGGCAACTCGATCAGGCAATCCAAGTAATTGCGGAGAACCATGCCTTCGGGTGAAGTGGCAGGCGTGCGATCCAACCGGCGCAACTCCGAGAGGGCTTTCTCTTCTGCCGCCTCGGGCATCCTGGCGGCCTCGATCTTCTCTTGATACTCTTCGGGCTCGCCGAGGCGTTTCTCGCGAACCTGAAGCTCTTGCTGAATGATCTTCAGCTGTTCGCGGAGATAGAACTCTCGTTGGCCATCTCCTAATTCGCGCTCGACGCGCTTTCGGATGTCGGCATCCAGTTCAAGGATCTGCTCTTCACGCTTCAGGAGTTCGAAGACCGTCTTCATTCGCTCCGAAACGTTGAACATCTCGAGGAGCTGCTGTTTCTCTACGGGCTTGAGCGGAAGGTGATGAGCGATCGCGTCGGACAGTCGGGCCGCGCTATCCACATGCACGACGCTCTGCATCGCCTCGGGCGGTATCTGCTTGTTGAGGCCCACAACGCGGCCGAACGCTTCGATGCTGGCGCGCATCAGGGCTTCCAGTTGGAGGTCCGGCTCCTCGTTCTCCTGCACCGGCGTGATCTCCGCCCAGAAGGTGCCGCCCTTGGAAACGAGCCTGGTGGCCCGAACCCTCTGAATTCCCCGAAGGACGACTCGGAGGGATGTGTCCGGCATCGGGAGGGCCTGCAGGGCTTCCGAGATGGTGCCGATTTCGTAAAGATCCTCGACTTTGGGATCTTCCTGGGCCATGTCGCGCTGGCTAAGGACCAGCACTCGACGATCGGCGTCCATGCTGCGTCGAATGGCCCTTACCGAGGGCTCTCTTATCACACTCAGGGTGTTGATAAGGAGCGGAAAATGGACGGCATCCCGCACCGCAAGAACGGGAATCAGCGTTCCGGTCGTGGATGGAGTCTTTTCTGCCGCCTTCGCCATGCTTCCTTGCAAGGTACCACCGGTTTGGAAGATTATCCAAAGGAGGCCCTCAATCCAAGCATGGATGCGGTGCGCAATCTGGTCGTTTTATGTGGTCCAACTGGATCCCCCAACCGGATCCCCCGACACGCCCCGTGTCGGGGGTACAAGATCCGAGATCTGGAAGGTGGCGCCTAAGGATTGCCTAAGATCCACCATCCATTTGAATCACCATTAGCGCTGCGACTTCACCAAGATCGAGAACTCGTAGGTTAGGTTCACCGTTTTGCCCGCTTCGACATCCAGTTGCCAGGTGATCAGTGAGGTGGGATTGAGATCCTTGATTCCCTTTGCCAGCTTGACGATTTTCGCCTGATTGCTCGCAACGCTCACATCGCCGGTCAAGTTCTTCGCA
>JADZBW010000051.1 GCA_020851885.1 Fimbriimonadaceae bacterium
ATCTGCCGATCGATCTGATCATTCATCGAAGTCTGGGTGCTGACTTGCGCACTCCAATACTCGGACTTCGCTCCCACATCGGAGACAACGTTCTCGAAGTAGCGGCTGAAGGTCACGTTTCCTAAACCAGCCTGTGTCTGATCTCGCATTCGACTGATCGAGAGCGCCAAACCTCCATCGCCAGCGACGCCGCCCACGCTCGAAACGATTGCCTGAGGATCGGCGGCCACGGCGGGGTCTAGACCGAAGTCGATCGCACCTGATTGAGGCAGCGAGTCATTGAAGAAGTTGACACCAGTGTTGCCAAGAGGATTGACACCCGTCGTGTGGATGGCATTCACCTGTGTCCGAAGCTGATTCGCAATGTTGTCGAGATTCCCTTGGTAGGTCTTGATCTGCTCAGCAGATTCAAAGAGGCCCCGCAACTTGCCGCTTCGCACGTCATAGGTGCCTCCGGCATTGCTCAAGGTATTGGTCGTCGTGTCGAAAGTCATTGGCGTTGGAACCGCTCCGGCTCCATCCACCAACGTGCCCAATTCGCGCAAGGACTGGTCTCTCAGATCCAAAAGGTCGTTCGCTTCCGCACCCTCGGCTTGCTTGTGCCTGATCTGGCCATTGAGGTCGGCAATCCTATTTGAGAGCGCTTGAACCCTGTTGAGCGTTCCCGTGATGGCTTCATTCGTAAAGTTCGCCTGATCGGATAGGTTCTGATAAGTGGTTCGAACGCGGTTGGCGAGCGTCGCGCCCGCCTGTTGAACCTGCATTCGAACAGTTGGCTCGTTCGGATTGGACGCAAGGGCAGACCACGCATTGAAGAACTTGTCCATTGCATCGGCAATGCCGCTGCCTCCAGTCTCGAGGAATAGCCCTTGGACGTTGTTGAGGCTGTCTGCCATCTGGAGAAACTTCCCCGAGTCTCCGGTTGCGTCAAGCCTGCGTCGCTCCAGAAAGGCGTCGCGAATCCGGTTCACCGAACCAATCGTGACGCCATTGCCCAATGAGTGAAGGCCGCCCATCCAAAATGAGGTCGGATCGTTTTCACGAAAGTCGACGGTTTGCCGCGAATAACCTGGGGTATCGACGTTCGAGATGTTGTGGCCCGTCACGTCGAGCGCGCGCTGGAACGCTCTCAAAGCGTTCGAGGCCATATTGAGTCCGTGAAATGCTCCTGGCATGGGGAACTCCTAAGCGGCTTGATCCACCAAGATCGAATTGGGCTGCGGCATGCTGAACGGACCCTTTGCCTGAACCGCAGCGCGGGCGATCAAGGTCATCGAGCCGTTGATATAGGTCATTTCGTTCTCGATGAGCTTCCGGTTCTTCTTCAGCACATCCTGAACGTTGCGCGACGCGACCGTCACGCGGTTGCCAAGTCCCTGCAGGTTCTGTGCTTCGGCTTTTTCAAGCACGCTTACCAAACCTCGAAGGCTGGGTTCCGTACCCAACTCCCCGGCCAGTTTGTGGGCAAGCGCCACCGCCTGATTGTCGATCTCGCGAAGCTTGGACATCATCTGGTCCAATTCCGGTTGAATTCGCTCGACTCGAGTTACGTCGCGCAGGGTGAGTGCGGCCGTCTGCTCGTAAAGAGATCGCAGGAGTCGCTCAGACGTTCCGAGCCAGTCCCACCATAGTTGTTGGAGTTCACGTGTTTTCATAGTTACCTATCAATGGATTGCTTCCCAGGCTTCGCATCGGCGGTGCCGGGGTCGATGAGTTCATGTCGAGTTTTGATTTCGCCGGACAAAGGCGCTATCGGGTTTGCCGATAGGGCAGCCTTGCGGGCAATCTCGGTTTGATGAAGGCTCTGCTCAAGCTCCTGCCGAGCCATCCCCACTACTCGCGGGGAAAACTGCCGGTAGAGCATGTCCCCCATTCCCAGTGAGTTGGACTTGGAGGCGGCATTTGCAAAGGCCTCGTCGAACATGTCGTTGTAAATCTCTTTGCCGAAGTTATCTCCACCCGTCGAGGTTTCGTGGACGGATGATCGCATCTGGCTGAATAGCTTCTTGAGGAAGATCGACTCGAATCCCTCGGTCGCCTTCTTGAGCTCGGCCAACTTGGACCCTGCGAGTCGCGCGGCTGCCACGTTCTTGATCACGCCAAAGACGTCGTTGCTCATTGCGAGATGATCCTTGCCTTCAAGGCGCCTTGGGTCCGGAGGGCCCGGAGGATGGAAATGATGTCCTTCGGCTTCAACTGCAGCGCCTGGAACATCTTGGCGAGGTCTTGAACCGTGGTATTGGGCGCCAATGTCGCCACCTGGGCATTGGCTTCGTCGACCGTAATGGTCGAAGTCGGGACGATGACGGTCTGGCCATTCGACTTCGGAAGGGGTTGGCTGACATCGAACACGGTGTCGATCTTCACGTTCAGGCTGCCCTGGGCAATCGCCGCCGGACCGATCTTCACGTTCGCGCCGAACACGATGGTCCCCGTCTTTTCGTCGACGACGATCGTTGCCTGGCCGTCGCTCATGACCTTCACCAGTTCGATTTGGCTCATCGCCGTAATTGGTGATTCGCTTGTCGGCAGGGTCATCGAAATCGTTCCCGAGTTATCGGCATGGGCCAGGTATTGCGGGAAGAGCTCGTTTAGCTTGGCGGCGATCCGACTTGCCGTTGTGATGTCCGGATCGTCCATATCCAAGTACATTCGACTTTCAAAAACGAACTTCGCCGGAAGAGACTTCTCGACGATCGCGCCGCTGGGAATCGTGCCTGCCGTGACGTGCCCCTTGCTCGATGAACTTCCGCCACCGCTGACATCGTAGCCGCCGACCGTGATCTGGCCTTGGGCGGCAGCATAGACCGTCTCCTTGTCTCCGACCAGATACATGAAGGACTGGGCAAGCGTGCCTCCAACCAGACTCTTGGCATCGCCGATCGCTTCCACGTTGATGTCGATGTACTGCCCACTCGCGGAAAATGGAGGAAGCTCAGCAGTGATCATGACCGCGGCGACGTTCTTGGCATCCACATCGGCGGCGTCGATTTTGATCCCTAAATCCTTGAAGTAGTTGGCGAAAAGTTCTCGCGTGATCGCCGACTTCTTGGAGTCTCCCGTGCCAGCAAGTCCAGTCACCAGGCCGACTCCCTTCAGCTGCTGGGCTCGAATACCTCGGAAGTGGGCGATGTCCTTAAGCCTGACTTCCACCCCCAACTGCTCTCCGTCGATGATGCGCTGCTGCTTCGTGGCCAAGTCCTTTCTCAATCGGATCTGGGCCTCAGCCTGTTGCTTCTTGAGGGCCTCGGGATCCGTCGTCTGGCCCGTCCCGCCCGTTCCGCCCGTTCCGCTCTGAGCTAAGGAACTCGACAGAAACAAGCCGATCAGGAAGAGCACCGCTGCGACTCGCAGCACCGTGCCCGAATCTTCCCTTAAGTTCAATGTCGTCTTCATTTTCGTTTCCATGGCCGTAGAGGTTGTTCCTAGAAAAGCCAGTCCAGAATCCGAGTCAGGATGCCGCGCCGTTGACGATCTGCGGCCAGTCCCTTGCCAAGATTGGTGATGCGAGCATCGGCAACGCGTTCGCTCAGAACGGTGTTGTCTGCCCGGACGTCGTCTTCACGAACAATGCCGGTAAAGGTGATGATCTGGTCTTCCCGATTGACCTTGATCGCCCGATTGCCCTCGATGACCATATTGCCGTTCGGGAGAACCTGCTTGATCACCACGGTCACACGAGCGGTGAACTTCCCAGTCTGCGTTGTGGAACCGTTTCCACTATTGCTGGAACTGTTGCCGGTCGAAAGGCCACCGAGTAGTTGATCCAGTAGCGGGATCTTCAAGTTCGATAGAAACGGCAGTACGGCGGAGGCGACACTGTTGTCGTCCTTCTTGGCCGCCTGAGTTGCCACCGTGTAATTCGCGGATGAAGTCTCGCTCACGACGATCGTCAGGATGTCGCCGATCGCCTTGGCCGTTCGGCTCAGATAGGGGTTCTTCTGACCTTTGTTGAAGAGTGAGCCTGCTTCCTGATCCGTTGGACCCGCTTGGCCGTAGCCGATGACCGCGACAAGCGCGAAGGAGATTGTCCAAATCGGTTTCATAGTTTCACCTCGACCTGACCAGCTCCGGTCACGGTCGCTTGATGCACGGATCCAGTCGATGAGACCACTGTTATCTGTTGGCCCATCATTCCGCCGGTTCTTGCTTTGCCGGTGACCTGGATCGTCGCTCCGGCATTTCGAAGAAGGATCTTCACGGTGTCTCCGACCTTGATCGCGGTGGCCGCAAGCGTTGCATCGACCGTCAAGTTGATCAAGCGGGAATTCACTCTTTTGCCATTCACCGACACGGCGACCATTACCGAGAAGCCCGATTGGTTCTTCGAGACTGGGCCCGCCTCCAAGCTGAGATCGCCCATGGGCGCCACGAACTCGGGGAAGGTCTGTGGGCAGGTCATGGGGATTTCTGCCCCAAGCTGTCGCTGAACAGCCTGAAGGGCGGCCTGAACAAACTTCTCAGCGGCGACTTTCTGGACCTTCAAGGCGACGTGTGCATCGGCCGGCAATCGAATTTCGAATTGGTTGGCCTTCAGACCGGCCACCATCAGCATGGATTGAATTCGGCTGGCGACGATAGGCATTGGGATTCCCTCGACGGGAGCCAGGCCCATGTCGAGCATCTCGATCTTCGCCTTCAGTGCCGCATCTGCCGTGATCTCCGCGATCTCGCCCAGCGTGAATTTCGGGCCGGCGACCTCGGAGAGTGAACGGACGCTAATGGTCGCCTTGACCGCTGCGGTTCCCTCCAGAGGATAGACTTTGACCTGCGCGACCGCGAGGGCCGTTGCGAAGATCATCAGGCTAAGAAAGAGAGTCTTCATGGTTATCGCTTAAGCTGGTTTAGCTGGCCGAGCATGTCGTCGGCGGTCTGGATCGCCTTGGAATTGATCTCGTAGGCGCGCTGGGCCAGGATCATGCGGACCATTTCTTCCACGACCTGCACGTTTGAACCCTCGAGGAATCGGGACTTAAGTTCGCCCGCGCCGTTTTCACCTGGATTCAACAAGGTGGGCTCGCCACTGGCGCCGCCAGGGCGATACATGTTCTGGCCGACGCGAGTCAATCCAGCTGGGTTGCTAAACGTTGCGACCTGTATCTGCCCAAGGACGGTTGGATCGTTCGTTCCTGGCAAAACCGCGCTCACGGTGCCGTTCGAGCCGATGTCGATGGCGATTGATCCGGCCGGAATCGTGATCTCCGGGATGACCGGGTAGCCGTCGTTGCTGACCAAGAGGCCATTGGCATCGCGCTTGAAACTTCCATCTCGAGTGTAGGCGATCGTCCCGTCGGGCTTCTGCAGTTGGAAGAACCCTTCGCCATTGATCGCCAGGTCCGTTTCGTTGCCGGTCGCCTGAAGGGGGCCGAAGCCAAAATTGATGGCGTTGCCCGCAAAGGAAGCTCCCAGTCCGACTTGAAGGGAAACTGGGTTGGCGGTGCCGTTTCCGGTGGAAACGCCTGACGACTTGAAAGTCTGATACATCAGGTCCTGGAATTCAGCCCGTTGCTGTTTGAAGGACGTGGTGTTGATGTTCGCCAGGTTGTTGGCGATGACATCGAGGTTGAACTGCTGGGCCACCATCCCGGTTCCCGCTGTATTCAAAGATCGCATCATGGTTCGAAGGTCCTCGTAAGGTGGCCTTAGGTCTTCTCGATCGGTCCATCTCAGACCTGATCGTGGTGACCTAACACCCGTGCACGTCGCCTTCCTTGAGCATCTGTTACCGCGGTCAATCCATCGCGCGGTATTGCCTCCCTGGCTCCATCCTGGAGCCTAGGGGCCAGCTAACTACTCGTTCAGGCTACTGATAAGTTTCTGCAGAAGGTCGTCCTGACTTTGGATGTTCTTCTGCGATAGTTCAAAGAGACGGCCGATGCGAATCATCTCGAGCATCGCTTCGACTGCGTTGACATTGGATCCCTCCAGCGAAGAGGCGACGATCGGACTTTCATCCATCGCCGTCATCTGACCGCTGGCTTCAAAAAGGCTCTCGCCGACCTTGCTCAAGCGGATACCCGCATCCGGCTTCCAGACGCCGACGGTAGCCACCGTCTGATCCTTCATTCGGATGACGCCTCCGTTCTCGATGGTCACGTCGCCGACTGGAATGTCGATCTCGTTGCCGTCCTTGTCCAGCACGGGATAGCCGTCTTTGTTGACCAGCCTCCGATTGGAGTCAAGCCCAAAGGCTCCATCTCGCGTGTAGCGTGTGCCGCTTGGAGTCTCGACGGCGAAAAGACCCTCCGTCGAGCTAATCGCCATGTCGAAGGTGTTGCCCGTCGTCTTGATATCGCCCATCTCGAACACGGTGTATTCGTCGACGGTGTCGGCGCCAGCGCCAAGCTCACCGACCGATGGCCCAGTGCCTGAATCGGCGTACATTCGCTGCTTGAGGACGTCCTGGAAAATAAGGCCATCGCGCTTAAAGCCGTTCGTCGACGTGTTGGCGAGATTGTTCGTCGTCACGTCGAGACCGCGCTGCAACGATCTCATTCCCAAGGCTGTGGAGTAAATGCCACGGTTCATCCCACAATCAGTTTCGGCAGGCAACAATACGGGCTTTAGGGCTCAAACTTGGCAATCTACTTGAGGTTTTGAATTCCTGAACCTGCCGCACCCGCAATTGTTGAAATTCGCAGGGAATTCACGACCCGGTCGCTCGCCTAAGTCGCTTATCGCCAGATCGAAGGCAACGCAAATTGCGTGAACGACTTCTCGGATGGGCAACACTAACTCGTTGAGATGGCAATCGCCCGACTTTGGTTCATCCTGACGCTCCTGGGATCCCTTTGCGTCAACGCACTTGCCGATGGGACCTACTTCGGAAATGGGTCGGGCCCCACGCAGGATGTGGTGGAAATCAAACCGACGATTCCCTTCCAGCGCGCGGTCCTCAAGTTCGACGGTCGCGAGGAAATCATGTTGGTCGAATCAACCCTGGATGCTCCTTCCGGCACCTATGGATGGGTCATCCCATTGCCGACTCGCCCGAGCTACGTCAAAGCGGTTAACCCAGCCTACATCGAACAGAGTTTTGGGTTGGTGAAACCGCCAATCCGCCATGCCGATGGAGACCCCCGTCCCTTACTCGCCTTGGCGACACTCTTCGCCGTTATTGTGCTCACCAGTGGCTTGCGTCACCGTAAGCGAGAACTCGGGACGAGGATACTCTTCTTCGCCCTGGAAGCGGCGATCGCCCCAATTCTCTACTTCATCTTCTTCACGAACCACTTCTTCAATCCACAAACCGAAGACGCAAGGGCTTCGGCCGCGATCCCCAAAAATTCGGCTGAGAAGTCGGTCGATGTAGAGTCACTTGGCACCATCGGGTCGTATGAAGTCTCCGTTGTATCCGGCGAAACCGGTAAACCGATTCTCGATTGGCTCAAGGACCACAAGTTGATTGCCGGGGATGAAGCCCAGCCAATCATCGAGACCTATGCCAGGGAAGGATGGTGCTTCCTTGCGGCGGAGATTCGAAAGTCCGAAACCGGCCCCTATCCGCCCCACCCGTTGAAAGCCGTGTTCGATGCGGATCGGTTGATCTACCCGATGCGGCTCACGGGCGTTCAAGACGATCCCTTGCACTTGGAGTTGCTGGTTGTCTCGAATCGTGAGGCAAAAGTCGAAGGTATGGAAGCCTGGGCATGCGACAACAGGGACCTGATCATTTCAGTTGGCCAGATGGATGATCGAGATAGAGAAATCTACGCCGATTGGCGATCCGGGCAGTACGCCATGGCGAAGCAGAACCAAGTGTGGACCTACCTCCGTGGCGAATTTGAGCCGAGCCAAATGCAAAGGGATTTTGCTGTGGACTGGAAACAGATGACCCGTTATGAGGCGGAAGTCTGGGATCGGGAAGTGGCGATCAATCAGGCGATGGGCATCGCGGCCGTTTATCTTGCCATCGCCTCTTTGACAATCGGCTTCATACTGGTGTGCCTCAAGAGCCTGACCGATGCCAAATTCGCTTTCGGTGCGATCCTCGCACTCGCCCTTGCGATCTATGGCGGGTCCTGGTGGTATGCGGGCATCAAAGTGGTGGATTCAACGTACTCCCGAAACCAATAGGACCCGGAACTCACGCGAGGCGGTTTCGGTTGGTCCATTCATGCGCGATTTGGAAGCTGGC
>JADZBW010000052.1 GCA_020851885.1 Fimbriimonadaceae bacterium
ATGATCCATCCACGGGGCGACACGAAGCCTGTAGCCTTGCGCATCGCTTCCTGAAGTAACTTCATTGTTGAGTTAAACCTCCTGAATCTGAGCGCTTCCATGCCACCAGGCACTTGGCCGCCACCAATAAACCTGCAGAGGATACCCGCTCGCTATCCAATCCGCCCAGCATTCTGAGCGGTTTGCACGGCGAATACTGGCAATCGTCGTGCCGAAGCGAGCTTAGTTGAGAGGAAGATATTGGCAACTGGCGCCATGCGAGCTTAGCTGAGCGGTCAGCATCTCGGCTTTTTTGCGGGGGATGCCAGTCAACAACGTCACGGGCAGTTCTTCGAGCATCTGCTTGACCTGGTTCCGATTGAGCGCCAACGTGTGTTGAAGGGCCGCGATCAGATCGTCGGTTGCATGTTCGAAGGCGATCATTCTCAACTCATAGGTCTTGTCGTCATCCACGACGGCGAACTTACTGTGCGAAGTTTGCCCATCGACTCGCGAGATTGGAATCTCGTGATTGCACTCCTCACAGAGAAGTGCGATGGTCTTGTCGCTGTAGTAGTTGAGGGCATTGCAATAGCCGCAGCGGACTTGCGTGACGCTGATTGGCTTCCCATCGACAATGGGGATCATCCTCAGGCAGCTTCGGCAGGAAACATCGCGATCAGGCGCGGTGAGCAGGCTGACCTTCGTGCTGCAGTAGGGGCAGACGATATCATAGTTCGTGACTTTGCGAACCTGGAGCGCGCAATAACCCGCATAGATCAGGGCGCCCGCGCCACCAGCAAGAAGGAGCATGGCGAGGACCGTGAACATTCCGTCCCCGCGAAAGACGAAGAGGACCAAGCCGATCGCAAGAACGATCACTCCGGCGATTCCCGCCATGACCGCGCGCTCCGAATGGGCCTCGATGACATCCGAACTGCGTTGAACTGTCGGCATTAGTATTCGACTCCCGATATCTTCGAATTACAGTATATCCACGAGGCGGGGATTCGACAAGCTGGAGTCTATCTATCCAATTCGACGCTGCGACCCATTGGGTTCGCCAGGATGGGGGTTCGAGTCTACGGCGGGCACGACGATGATGGTGCCGTCACCCTGGTCGAAGGCGGTAAATCCATAGCGAAGCCCCAGATCGCGCAACATCTCGGTGGTCGTCGTGTCCGCGTAATCGAGACTGATTGTCTGATCCTCGAATCCCGGTGCGATCTCGACGTTGTATCCGGCGTTGCTTCCAATCAGCTTAAGCGCGGCGACAAGCGAGGTGTTCGAGAGCCGCAAACTCTTCGGGGCGTCGGATGTTTGGTCAACGGATTCTTGCGGGACGGCGACATTGGGCGGGGTCACGGAAGGTTTGGGGTCGAGTTTGGGCGGCGTATAGACGACGTCGTTCTTGGGTTCCACGGGCTGAGTCACGACAGGCTCGACGTGCGGAGGTTTTGGCGCCGGCTCATTGAAGTAGCTCGTCAGCGAGTATGACGCCACCGCCAATGCCGCGAAGGCAAGGCCACCGGCAATCCAGAGGCCCCGTCGAGCGGAGGATGCCGGCTCGGCCTTAGGCGTGAAGACCGGGATTCTGCTCTCCAGATGACTGTGACCTTTTGCACCCTTGAGGTCATTGACCATACGGCGACGCGTCTCGAGTTCGCCTTTCAGGCCCGGGAACCGACGCTCGAAGTCCCGAAGCGCATCTTGATCGTGAGACTCGGCAACGAGCCACATGAGACGCTCGACGTCGGGCGGAATCCTTTGCTTCAAGCTTCCTGCTCCTCGTAATGGACGCGGAAGCGTTCTCTCGCTCGATAGAGACGCGTTTTCGCCGCGTTGACGTTCGTCCCAATACTATCGGCGATTTCGTTGAGGGTGAGATCCTCCCAGTAGAAGAGCGTGATCAGGGCTCGGTCCTGAGGGGCGAGCTTCTCAAGTGCCAGTTGGATCCGTGGGTCCATCTCTTCCGTTTCGTTTGGCGCCTCTTTGCCCATCGCCTCGGTGAGTTCCACGCTACGATTTCGGAAACGACGTTTGCGGGCCTCCTGGATGCTGCGATTGACGGCAATGCGGAAGAGCCAGGTGCTGAATTTGGAACGACGGTCAAAACGTCTTATGTGTCGATAGACGAGGGTGAAAATCTCTTGTACGGCGTCCGCAGCCTCGTCGTGATCGATTAGGACGCCACGGGCAATCGCGAAGACCTTGTCGTAATACTTTCGATAGATTTGTTCGAAGGCAATCTCTTCGCCCGACAAATAACGATCCACGAGGACGCCGTCCTCGTCGAATGCTTCGTTTCGGGTCTTATCGATGACTGCTGACAACACCAATCCTTAGACGCTGAGGTCCAAGCGTCCGTTACCCATTGGGACGTCCTTCCCCGGGGATTCGGTTTGGTCCAAGGCCGAAGCGAGAACCAAACGTCGCTGGAATTCGGAGGGAAGTCTGGAAAGGACATAGACGTTGAGAGCGAGCAAAACTCCAATGAAGATCCCCAGGGCGAGCTTCCATCGGTCCCGAGCCACCGCGAGAATCCCGATCGCGTAGCCTATTCCAATCGGTCCGATCGCGGGGAACAAGTATCGGGCCTGGCCTTGGAAGTACTGGGCGTTGAACCTGAGGAACAGTAAGGCGACGATACCGAAGAAGGACAATGCCAGGACCTGGATCCGGTAATGAGCTTTCCACTCTTGCTTCTTCCAGGCGATCAGCCAACTGGCAAAGCACAACACCGTGAGAACCAGGAGGACGCGGTACAGCGCGTTTGTGCCGCCCGGGCCGGTGAAGGACGTTCCCTTTTCGTTGAGAAAGATGTCCATGTAACCAACCACGCCGAAGAATGAACGCGCCGTCCACCAGCCAACCCAATCCACCCAGTAGGTCAAAGCGCCAACGTTCTCGATGAATCCCGAAGCCTGGGGCGAACCCTTGAAGGCCTCATTGAAAGCGTTGATGG
The DNA here is from genome assembly GCA_020851885.1 of Fimbriimonadaceae bacterium. Taxonomy (GTDB): domain Bacteria; phylum Armatimonadota; class Fimbriimonadia; order Fimbriimonadales; family Fimbriimonadaceae; genus 55-13. The sequence continues at coordinate 2,945 of JADZBW010000052.1, forward strand.
CGAGCGGATCGCCATAGACGGCCTTGTTGCGAATGAACCAAGGGAAGACGAACAACGCCCAAGATGCAAATAGAGCGATAAGCCAGTTCCGCTTAATGGGTGATTGGGGTCGACTGAGGTACGCGGCGATGAACAGAATTGGAACCAGGGCGATCCCCGTTGTCTTGGTCAACACCGCCAAGCCGGCGATGCTTCCCGTCAGAATGGCGAGTTTGACCGTAAATCCGTCGACCACACCTCGGGAGCAGAGGGCCATCGTCCAGGTGCATAGGCAGTACAACAGCGGATCGTTGCTGAGTGCGCCACTCAAGGCGCAATTCATGGGAATGAGTGCGACGAATCCCGCACAGAAGAGGCCGACCTCCGACCTGCGGAACGCCCACAAACCCAAGAAGAAAGCTCCGAGGACGGTACCGGCTCCAATCAGTAGATTCAGAGAGCGCGCACGCAGACCCTGGCTTTGGGACTCCAAGTCGGTTCCAGTCAACCTCACCCAACCGGCATCGAGAAGGTAGAAAAGCGGCGGCTGGTGAGACTGGTAGTTCTCGCCGAGATTTGGATCTTTGGGGTCCAACACGGGGATCCCCTTGCCCTGGAGCAGCCCTAGGACGTAGTTGGCATGTTGACGTTCGTC